>NZ_CAWUOL010000026.1:0-51558 GCF_963923915.1 Nodularia chucula CCY0103
ACTTGGCCTGTGTAGTAGCGAATTATATTCGCCTAAAACTTTTAAAACATCCTCTCAGGGTTGGGGGTGGGGTTCTCAATAAGCAAGGAATTTAATCTGGGTAAAGTGCAAAGATTATAAAGTTTTATTGCAAGATTTAACACTTCTGGACAGTAGGATCAGGGTTTGGGATGACAAATTACCTCTTTATCCAAACGCTTATGTATACTAATTTTTGCCAGTTTTGCTATTATTAAGGCTCTTATTTTGGCTAAGGTATTAATGTCTAAACTTAATTTTTCTTTATGACCAGAGAAAGAGGTACATAAAGCTACAAATATGTAACTTTGTATATTAGAGATGAAACTAGTCTAATCTGTAGTCAAAGTCATCTAATATTCCCTACAAAGCAGTTTATTTATGTTCTCTAAATCTGGGATTGTAGAAAAAAGTTCGCCAACAAAAGAAAGAACAATTACCATATATAACCGTGCTGAACAGCAATTTATTGAACTGCTGACTACAGAGAATTTAGACAACATTGTGGAGGTAAAAGCGGCAAAAGTAAACGAATTTGAGCGGATACTCTGGACAGCGATTCGTGCTGCTTATCAAAACGAATATGATGATTGGCAAGCTCATCTTTTTCTCCAGAGGATACTTTATAGAATAAATCGGCTCAAGCTATTTTGGTATGATGATCTGCGACATTACACCAATGAGCGCTCACTTTACTTATGCTCATGCCGTAACCAAATTGAAGCTGCTTGGCAAAATTGGGAACTGGCGCAAATCAATGTGGTGGTATTACAACAACTGAACGTTAAACAAGCTTTAATTGAGCGCGCATCTGCTGATTTAGACCCCTCACTCTCAGAAGATAGTCGCTATATCCGAGAACAGATGACTGAAGCTGGTTATCGCCACTTGCTCAAGATTGCTTCTTTTGACGGTTTAGTGGAAGGTAGTCGTCTTGCCAGAATTTTAGGTGGTGCAGCTAATGAAATACAGTGTACCCTTGTACGGGTACTCTTGGAAGAATATGGCAATGGTCGCTTATCCCGCAAGCACTCCACATTTTTTGCTCAAATGCTGGCTGAGTTTGAGATGAATTGTGAACCAGAGGGGTACTTTGATTTAGTACCGTGGGAAGTTTTAGCTTGTGCTAATCATAACTTTTTACTGACTGAGCGCAAACGCGATTTTTTACGTTATGCCGGAGGGTTAACTTATTTTGAAGTTGCCGGGCCTGGGGCTTACAGAAATTATCTGGCAGCAGCCCAACGACTCAGATTTTCAGAAGCAGCTATGGGTTATTGGGAACTGCACATTAGAGAAGATGAACGCCACGGACAGTGGATGTTGGATGATGTGGCTTTGCCTTTAGCCGAACTATATCCCAATGATGCTTGGGAACTGATACTGGGTTACGACCAAGAAAAATTAATGAGCGATCGCGCAGCTAAAGCTATTCTGCAATCAATACATCAAGCAGAATCAACAGCTATACCTAAATGTTTCGACTTCGATCAACATCAAGGATAAATTACCCAAAACTGCACCTCATTTTTTGGCACTTTCAATTAAGCATATCTGCCTGACCTAAATAAAATGTTTTCGATTATTTTACATTTTGTTAGATAGTTAGATTTATTTTAGCTTATTTACTTAGCAATAGAAACTAATTAGTTTATATGCAGATTATACACTGTTCTTGAACTCAATTCACATGAAAGATATCTTTTTTTGTCCTGAAGAATCTAATTTTTACTCAAACTGCTTAGACACCTTTGTTCTAAACAATTGTAGAAATTCTGACTCTATAGTGGAATTTGGCTCAGGAGATGGTAGTCCCATGATCAATTCATTACTTAAAAATAAATTTGATGCGGTTATACATGGATTTGAATTAAATACCTTGGCATGGAAATTGGCAAATTCCAAAATTGATGAATATAATCTCGCTCATAAATATAAAATTTCTAATTCATGTTTATTTAATTCTTCTCAACCCAAAGCTGAATATCTTGTAGCAAATCCACCTTATCTTCCTGCGCCAGATCCAGATATTTATATGCCGCTATTATTTGGAGGTGTAGATGGAGCCACAGTTACCAATAATCTTTTATCACTAGGATATAAAAATGTACTAGTTTTAGTATCTAGTTTTTCTAATCCCACAAGTACAATTAAAATAGCCGCAAAAAATCATTATTTCGTGCATAATTTTATGGTTTTACCTTTAAAGTTTGGTCACTATAGTTCAGAGCCAAAAGTGAAAAAATGTATAGATAGCTTACGTCAAAAGAAAATGGCATTTTATTCGGAAAATCATTACTTTTTAGCTGGAGTTCTCTTTAGAAATTCCCAAGAATCTACAATTAACTTATCTAATGAACTAGCCCAAGTGATGACGAGTTTGTAAAACTTGATTTTTTGTTTCAGCAAGGTCTTAATTTTGTAGGATGAGTTCCAAAATTTCATCAAAACAGATATGCAAACATCACGCAGCAGTGATAAAATTGTCACAGCATGATTTTTTTACCCAAATCTGATTTAATATGGAATCCCTAACCTCTCGTATGCAGGCGGTACAATCGCCAATTATTCCTGTGGTTGGGGAATTAATTCAGAATCACCCCGGTACTATTTCTTTGGGACAGGGTGTCGTTGCATATAACCCACCGCCAGAAGCTATCGCAATTCTACCTGAGTTTCTCTCAGAACCTACTAATAATTTATACAAAGCCGTTGAGGGTATTCCGCCATTACTAGTAGCCCTGACGGAGAAGTTGCAAAGCTTCAATCATATTGATATTGCTGAAGATAACTGCATTGTGGTGACTGCGGGTAGCAATATGGCCTTTATGAATGCCATTTTAGCTATTACTTCCCCTGGTGACGAAATTATCCTGAATACGCCTTATTATTTTAATCATGAAATGGCGATCGCAATGGCTGGTTGTCGGGCAGTCTTAGTCGCCACAGATGAAAATTATCAACTACGTCCAGAGGCGATCGCCCAAGCAATTACCCCCAAAACAAAAGCTGTAGTCACAATTTCCCCCAACAATCCCACCGGGGTTGTTTATTCAGAAGCCGCATTACAACAGGTAAATCAAATCTGCGGTACTCATGGCATTTACCACATTAGCGATGAAGCCTACGAATATTTTACCTATAACGGCGTTAAACACATTTCCCCTGGGGCATTTAGAGGTAGCCGAAAACACACCATCTCATTGTATAGCCTCTCCAAAGCCTACGGTTTTGCGAGTTGGCGCATTGGCTATATGGTAATTCCCCAGCATTTATTTATTGCAGTTAAAAAAATTCAAGATACAATTTTGATTTGTCCGCCAGTAGTTTCTCAGTATGTAGCGTTAGGAGCATTACAAGCAAAGGCAGAGTATTTACATAAAAACATTGGGGCGATTGCAGAAGTCCGAGAAATCGTCATTGATGCCCTCAAACCCCTAGAAAACTTATGTAGCATTACTTATCCTAATGGTGCATTTTATTTCTTTCTCAAAATTCATACTGAAATAGATGCCTTTGAATTAGTCAAAAAATTGATTCAGCAACATCAAGTAGCAGTCATTCCCGGTACAACCTTCGGCATGGAAACAGGCTGTTATTTGCGCGTTGCTTATGGAGCATTGGCAAAAGAAACAGCCGCCGCAGGTATAAAAAGATTAGTCCAAGGTTTAGAGATGTTATTAGGTGGGGAGAATCTGAAACATTCCCCCATAGCTGATTAATCTAAATGAAATTCCACAAACTCTGGTTGTCCAGGAATCATATTTTTATCCACTGCCGACAAAGTTTTATGATCAGAATTGGCAGAATTTAAGCAGCGACAAACTAACTCAGCCACATCTGGGCGATGAATAGTCCCCACAACACCCGGATCTTCAGTTAAAATCCCATTCCCCGTTGCTGGTTCCGACTTTAACCCACCAGGACGAATAATTGTATAAGTGAGTCCACTAGCAATTAAATGTTGTTCCGCCTTGTCTTTTTCCACCAACACAGGCCCCAGAGTTGCTAAGGCTTGGGGAGGTAAAGCAGCAGCACTGTTACCAGTTCCAATGGAAGAAACCAAAATAAACCTTTGCGCCCCAGCCTTCATAGCCACATCAATGAGATTTTTGTTACCCAGGTAATCAGCTCTTTCACCTTCTGAAGGTAAGCCGCCAATAGTGCTAATAACTGTATGGATAGGTTCATCTGTCAGCATTGCAGTTTCCACATCGCTGATATTTAAAGCATCTCCCATCACAGTTTTCATCCCCAGCGCTGTGAGTTCAGCAACAGCAGTTTCATTTCTCAGCAACGCTTTTACCGGGAGATTTTGCGCTGATAACCGTTGGGCGATTTCTTTACCCACACCACGACTTGCACCTGCAAGGAAAATATAAGATTGATTTGTCATGATTTCACCTGAAAATAATTAATTAAAGTATGAGATGTATTCAGAAAACCTTGAAGTTTGACAAATATCTCATCACCAAGCTAGTTAAATTTTACCAATCAGTTCACTAGAGTCACCAATACTCATATAGGACTCCTATTTGATTTCTGATATAGCAGTAACCACAAGTGTTAGGAAAATTCCCCACTCCCTACTCCCCACTCCCCATCTACCTTGAGAAATTGTGTTTGATAGTTTACTTTAGATATAAAATATTGTTGTGTCGCAATCAACGCCAATGGATTGGATTAGCTTACTTAAAGCTCAACAAGCTGACTTTCTCCAACGTTTGAAAAAACCGAAAACCTATGATTTATTTTTGCTGGAAACTCCAGTAAAAGGATGTCACAGTGAGATATTTCAGTTTTCAGGTGAGATATTATCTGAAATTATGCGAAATTGCTCCCAGCAGGCTGAAATTGTGGCGAAAAATCCCCCACCATTACCACCAGAATATGATGATTACTTGATGATACCTTTTGCTAAATACTTCCAGACACAAGCAGAAGATTATCTTTTACGAGAAGCAATTGTCACTGCAATTATGGCTAAATGCTGGGGTAAGTTGGTGCAGAAGTTATCCCAGGACACTGTGGAAAATATGGTGTTAGATGATGAGGGCAATTTACGGGGCGAAAGTAAATTTACTTACCTGTTAACGGCTAATCCTCAGTTGAAAATTCAAGTTTATGCCGTAGATGGCGAAAGTATTAATAGTATTAGAAAAAATAAAGTTCGGTGGTCTGTTACGCAAGATGATTTAAAAAATTATCAAGTTTTAGTTTTTTTGTGTTTACTGCATCCATTTATAAGTAATGGCTGTAATCAAAAACCGTCTCTAATTGCTGGGTTTTTACCCACTAATCAAATAAAATTTGCCGAACCAAAACAGTATATTAATCCAGATGATTTGCTATATGCTGGGGGACTGAGTTGGTATTTACAATTATTGATTACGCAACAAGATTCACGGTTATTCGTATCAGAAAATCAGATATCTGCAACAGTTCAAACTTTGCCACCAGAACATCCCCAAAAGGCAGTGATTGCTGATTGGGAATGTTGGCAAACATTGTCAGGACATACTAAAGGCATTAATTGCCTGATTTTTACTTCTCGGTATAATAATGGTAAAACTTCACCTATTTTAGCAAGTGGTAGTCGTGGAGAAATCAAGTTATGGGATTTAACTAAGGGTGAATTAATCGAGACATTATCAGAATATCCTTGGGTGACATCTGGGGAAATTAATGAGGTTAATTCTTTAGCATTTAGTCCCGATGGACAAATTTTAGTCAGTGGTGGTGCAGATTCGACAATTAAGCTGTGGCACATTGGGGGATTAGATTTAATTGATATTCTGCACAAGCATCATGGTATGGTGCGGTGTGTGGCTTTTACTACCGATGGCCGGATGTTGGTCACTGCGGGAGATGATCGGAAAGTTTTGTTTTGGGATTTGATGCAGCGTCAGGTGGCGATCGCCCTATCATTAGATGATACAGCTGCTCATTCCCTAGCCATTAGTTCCAATGGGGAAACCTTGGCTACAGGTAGCTACCGCAAAATCAAAGTTTGGCAGACTTCACAACCCCAAAAGTGGGAAAATCTTAAAGACTCACCACCGTCATACAACTTCAAAGGTCATGGTCACATTGTCTCTGCTTTAGCTATCTGTGCAGATAATAACCTGTTGATTAGTGGTAGTTGGGATCACACAGTTAAAATTTGGGACTTGGAAACAGGTAAATTAATTCGTACTCTCACAGGCCATAAAGACCGAGTATATGCGATCGCCCTCAGTCCTGACCAACAAATTATCGCCAGTGGTAGCGCTGATCACAGCATCAAATTGTGGCATTTAGCAACCGGAGAATTGCTGGCTACATTTACAGGTCATAGCCATACAGTTACAGCCCTAGCCTTCACAGATTCCGGCGAGATATTAGTTTCTGCTAGTTGGGATAAAACAATTAAAATTTGGCAAAGAAGCTGATTAAAGACGCTTATAATGGTGTTTCTCAGCAAAAATTACCTCCTATAGCACCTAAAAATAGGTCTATTTGTACAGTATTTAAGTTGCGATGTATATGAAATCACAATAATTTTGATACTGAAGATGCAACCGCAGGTAGAGAATGAAAGATAGCGATCGCCAATAGCCTAGATATAACCCATTAAGAGAGGTTAGGTTATGGCAGTATCAGCAATTGACATTTCTAAAAGTCTCAGTGGTATCGATTTTCCCGCCAACAAAGAGGATTTAGTCAACCACGCTAGGGACAAAAAAGCCAACAAAGAGATCATTAACATCCTCCGAAAAATGCCAGAACAGGAATATACCAATATGGCAGATGTCGAACACGCCTTTGGTGAAGTTCAATAATTCCTGATGTATTAGGCAAAATTGTAGACTGTAAATAAGCGATGGCTCTGAGAATGGGCGATCGCTTTTCAATTTATCCTAAAATTGTTACTGCTTTAGCTAAAGATAAATTACTAGTCCGAAAACTCTACATCATGCTGACGCAGAATTTTCGGTAAATCTAAATCACAATCGTGAACACTTGTTGGACAGTTTCGCCTTCAGGACTTGCGGTTTTAATGGTATATTCAAATGCGATCGCTACCCACAACCCCTTGCTCAACAGATTGGGTATACCCAAAAAATATGTATTACCGTACTTTTATGCACAATAATCTCGGATTTGTCGTGAAATTGCTGATGCTGTCCGCCTTGCTATCTGTATTAATTAAGTACCTGGGACCGAATTTATCAATAGCCGCCACAGATGCTAATGCCTTAATTATTGTTTTATTACCAACTTTCATCATGGCGATCGCATTATATTGGAGATTTAACTCAGCACACAAACAAAACTAAGAGAAATTGCTAAAATCAGCTAACCTAATCTCAACTATATAGGTGGGGGATACTCTGTGAACCTTGGTCAATGGATTGGCTTAATCGCCATAGTTCTTTCCTTATACATCTTATGGCAAATTCGGCAAGTATTGTTACTGATGTTTGCCGCAGTCGTCTTAGCTTCCACCTTAAATCGGCTAGCCAAAAGGATTCAAGGCTTCGGGATGAGACGCGGTTTCTCTATTGTCATCTCCGTAGCAATTTTGTTCGCCGGAATTGTCAGTTTTTTCTGGCTAATCGTCCCACCCTTCGCCCAGCAATTTCAAGAACTCACATATCGAGTTCCCCAAGGCTTTGCGCGGTTTAACACTTGGATACAAAAACTAGAAACTTTAGTTCCTAACCAATTGGTTCCTTATATTCCTGACTTGAACGGTCTAATTGCACAAGCACAACCTTTCTTGAATCAAATATTAGGAAACTCATTCGCCTTTGTATCCGGTTCCTTAGAAGTAATACTCAAGATATTATTAGTCTTAGTATTAACAGGAATGTTCTTAGCCGACCCTCAAGCCTATCGGAGATTATTTATTCGCCTATTTCCCTCATTTTATCGTACCCGCATTGATGGCATTTTAGATCAATGCGAAATTGCACTAGAAGGATGGATTAAAGGTGCTTTTATTGCCATGAGTTTTGTGGGAATACTAAGTGTAATTGGCTTATCTGTTTTAGGAGTCAAAGCCGCCTTAGCTTTAGGAATTTTAGCCGGATTTCTCAACTTAATTCCGAACTTAGGCCCCACATTAAGTCTCATCCCAGCAATGGCGATCGCCCTTTTAGACACACCCTGGAAACCCCTAATAGTATTAATTTTGTACCTTGTAATTCAACAAATTGATGCTAACTTTGTTACTCCCACCGTCATGGCACATCGAGTCTCATTACTACCAGCAGTAACACTTATTTCCCAACTATTTTTCGTCACCTTCTTTGGCTTTTTAGGATTATTTTTAGCCCTACCCTTAACAGTAGTCTTTAAAATTTGGCTGCAAGAAGTCTTGATTAAAGATGTCCTAGATCAATGGGGTACTAGTCAAAACCAAGAAACTGAATTAGTAATCATTTCTCAATCCTCTTCCTCAGCTCCTCAAGCAGAACCAGAACCAGAAGCACAACTAGATACCATCATCCCCCAAGAAGAATAATCATCACCCTTTTAACTCAAATGCTGAAAAATAATCTTGTGTAATTCTAATTCCGTAAAAGGTTTCTTTAAATAACCCGATGCTCCTACTAATCTCGCCTTGACTTGATCTATAATTCCCCCATATCCCGTGATAAAAATTACCGGAGTATCTTTAAAACTTGCATTATTTCGTACAACCCGGCACAATTCATAACCATCAATTCCTGGCATATTTAAATCCAGTAAAATCAAATCTGGCTTGTGCCGAATAATCGACATTACAGCTTTAATAGGATCATTAATTTTCACCACAACACAACTATCACAGCCTAAAAAATGATCAATTTTTTTAAGAATTGTCGGACTATCATCTACAGAAACAATTTTATAGACTTTTTTAGTAGTTCCAGTAGCAGTCGTTACTCTTTCTCCAGTCCCATTTATGTTATTTGATATTGTTAGTCCCTGGATATTGTCTTTTGTAGGATGAGAAATATCTGGTAATTGCTCTACAGGAATATCAGCATAAACTCCGCTCCTCTGGTAATTCGTCTCCTCTGGTATATCTACTAAATTTGTTAACAGTAATTCCGTTGTATAAATAGAAGGTAATGACACATTTTGCACATTTTTTGGTAATTGATCATACGGTGGATCTGGTTCATGTAATATCACGCCACCTTGGATAATATAAGGATATAAACCGTTTGCTAATTCAATTTCATTTTGATTCATCATCGCCGCCAGATGACGTAAACTCAAACCCTTCATCCAACTAGATAAATGTGGTTCAATATCTGGAAAATCTCGACTATTAACCAGACTAGCACTCAACAAATATGGACGCTGGTAAGGTGAAGAAATATAAGGTGCGAAAGACAACCAATTATGCAATTGAATTTGACAGAATTTGATAAGTTTTTTAACATCCAACTTACAGATAGTTGATACCACTGTCTCCGAACCACTTAATGTAAAATTACCAGATTTAATTAACAAAAATGATTCCACCACTTCCTTTACCAACTCTTGAATCAGTAAAGTAGCTTGTTCAGCATTTAAATATCCTTCACCCATCAGCCATTCAATAGCTTGATATTCAGCAGGTTGCTGTTTATGATCACCATCATATTTCCCAGCAAACATTAAGCGTAATTGCACACAAGTTTCATGACTCACCCCTGGAATTTGATCACGCAGGTGCAGCAGATAGCGTTCTAGTCTGTCAAAAGGCGCTACAGAATGGGTCGCATAGATTATTGTCCCCTGCTGAAAGTAAATTGACCAGATGACACAATTACTAAAAACTTGTAAACACGCTGTATCATAACAACTGGATAAGTGTCTTAACAAACTCTGAGGACTTAATGCTGTGAAAGTGCCAAAAATATGCATATTTTGCCAGATTTACGAGATAAGATTCAGAATCCAGAATATACCTAAAAGTGGATTTTTATGCGGTAATTTGTCAGGATTTTAATATCTCTGTCAAAATAAAATTACTAACTTTTATCCATGTCCACATATAAAAATGTGAAATCACCCCCTACAAAAATGTTAAATTTTGGATTATCTAGACTGAAAAATATTGTTCAATCTATTTCCGCCAAAATTTTTGTGTTCATATTAGGAGGGAATGATGATTATCTATAGGACTCTAATTTGATTTATGTAAAATTAGCCTGCACTTGGCGGTCAAAATATCAGTATCATCGCAACAGTGTTTTTGCCACTCCCCAACTCCACCAACAAATCTAGAAATCAAAACAGATGACTATAAATGCAGAATTTCTCGCCTAAATTACCAAAAATATCCAGGATTAACAGTTTGATTTTTTAACAATAACCCAGGTCAGCAGTTAACCGACCAAGCCCTAAAGAAAAGGCAAATTAGGTATATATTCATGAATAAATGGTATATATAGATCATTTGCTAAAAGCTATCTTTTTCATAAAGATTGCATCAATTATGGCTAAACATTTATGTTTAGTCTTGTAAGCTCCGGAAACGGAAATATATACTTTGAAAAAAGGAAAATAAAGCATTGCAGTATAACATAACAGAAAAAGTTATGCACGATACCTTAAAACTGGATGAAATAGTTGAATTTGCTGAAAATCCTGAACCCCGTTGCCCTTGTGTACTATTGTTGGACACATCTGGCTCCATGCAAGGAGATCCCATAGAGGCATTAAATCAGGGTTTGCTAAGTTTGAAAGATGAATTAGTCAAAAATTCCTTAGCTGCCAGAAGGGTTGAAGTAGCCATTATTACATTTGATAGTAACGTCAACATAGTCCAAGACTTTGTGACAGCAGATCAATTTAACCCACCCATCTTGACCGCCCAGGGACTAACTACAATGGGTTCCGGCATTCATAAAGCATTAGACATGGTGCAAGAGCGTAAAGCCTTATATCGTGCTAATGGCATAGCCTACTATCGTCCTTGGGTATTCATGATTACAGATGGCGAACCACAAGGGGAATTAGATGATCTCATAGAGCAAGCAGCCCAGCGTCTGCAAGTAGAAGAAGCCAATAAACGCGTGGCATTCTTTACAGTAGGGGTAGAAAATGCTAACATGATGCGCCTAAATCAATTAGCCGTGCGGACTCCACTTAAACTGAAAGGACTAAACTTTATTGAGATGTTTGTGTGGTTATCAGCCAGTATGTCAGCAGTGTCCCATTCCCAGGTAGATGAACAGGTAGCATTACCACCCATTGGCTGGGGAACTATTTAATTTCTGAGCTGATGCACGGCTGAGAAACAGACAGCTCGCTGCTTTGAAAAATCTATGAACACAAAATTAAAACAGATATCTCATTGGCGAGTAGTCGCCGCATCTGTATGTGGTACAAGTCACATCAGGAACCAGCAGCTGTGTCAAGATGCTCACCACTGGCAGATACTACCCGGTAATGTATTAGTAATCGCTGCTGCGGATGGTGCTGGTTCAGCCAGTCAGGGAAAAATCGGTGCTATGGTCGCTGTAGAAACAGCCATTGAAAATCTAGCCCTTCAAGAAATTACCAGAGAATCCCTTGCAGATGATGCTATTGTGCAGTCACTATTGCATGATGCCTTAATAGCGGCCAAAAAAGCAGTAGACGATGAAGCCCTAGCTTGTAGCAAACAGCCTCAAGATTTAGCAACTACCTTAATTATTATGGTTGCCACACCAGAAATAGTAGGAGTTGTACAAGTTGGTGATGGTTTAGCAGTAGCCAAAGATCATCAGGGTAACTTGCTGGCACTAACAATACCTGACAATGGTGAACACATCAATGAGACAACTTTTTTAACTTCGCCGGATGCCTTAAATACAGCACAAATGAGAATATGGCGCGAATCCATAGTTAATATTGGTGTCCTCACCGATGGACTACAAATGCTGGCTTTAAACATGGTAATTGGTGAACCCCATAAACCATTCTTTTTTCCCTTATTCGACTTTGTAGAAAATGCCGAAGATCAGACATTAGCCCATGAGCAGTTGGTGAGGTTTTTAGGTTCTGAGCGAATTACCCAACGTACTGATGATGATCTGACACTGATTTTAGCTGGGTTTAAAAGTGCTGAGTGCTGAGTCAAGAAACTATTTGAAATGTGGCTAACTTTTGATGATTTTTATTCTCAGAAATGTTGTGTTAATTTTGCGATATTAGTCTTTTACATCACCCCATTCACCGTGATTTCATCATGCAAGTCTTACGTTGTCTTCCCGAACCAGAAATTCTCAACCTCAGCATTAGTTTGGGGCGTGGCGGTGAAGCTTGTATCTATGCAGTGCCGTCCTCTGGTGATTTAGTAGCCAAGGTCTATCATAAGCCAACAGCTGCTCACGCCCGAAAACTCCGGGTCATGCTTGCTAACCCGCCAGAAAATCCTACGGCTAGCTTAGGACATATTTCTATTGCTTGGCCGCAGGATTTAATCAAGGCTACAGATAAAAGTCATGAGATCATTGGCTTTGTGATGCCTCGGATTCATGGGATGCGTCCGATTATAGATTTTTACAATCCCAGAACCCGTCGTGAACACTGCCCCTTATTTAATTATCAATACCTACTCCGCACGGCTCGCAATTTAGCAGCAGCTTTTGGGGCTTTGCATAATAGTGGCTATTGCGTTGGTGACGTGAATGAGTCAAATATTCTGGTCAGCGATACAGCATTGGTAACTTTGGTGGATACTGACTCTTTTCAAGTCTATGATCCTGACGAAAAGGTTGTTTATCGCTGTTCGGTGGGTAAACCAGAATTTACGCCACCAGAATTACAGAATAAAACTTTTGCAGAACACGATCGCCAGATTAATCATGATCTGTTTGGCTTGGCGGTATTGATTTTTCAACTGTTGATGGAAGGTACTCACCCCTTTTCGGGAATCTTTCAAGGAGTTTCTGAGCCACCACCTTATGAAGCCCGCATTGCTGCTGGACATTTTACTTACAGTCAACAGCGTCGCGTCCCTTATCGCCCCACACCCATTGCACCAGCTTGGGAAGTGCTTCATCCTAAGTTGCAACAATTATTTGTGCGTTGCTTTGAGAATGGTCATAATGATCCACAGTTACGCCCCAGCGCCCAAACTTGGTTATCCGTTTTAGCTGAAGCTGAAGATAGCCTGATTACTTGTACGACTAATCCCCAGCATCGCTACAACAATCATTTAGATAGTTGTCCCTGGTGTGAACGGACTTTGCGCTTGGGTGGACGTGATCCTTTTCCATCACCGAGAGCTGTGGAAAATCAGGAACATCTCCGCCCGCGAGTTGTACCAAAAAGGCGCTATCCCCAGCGTCAACGTTCTCCACAACCAGTTAGTCATCATCATCGCATTAATTATTGGCAGCCTGTAGCTGCTTCTGGCTATTCCCCTTATCAACAGCATAAAAAAGCCAAGTTTTATCCAGCTGTCTTGTGTTTACTAGGTTTTGGTCTGTTGGGCTATTTGGATGTAGCAATTAAGTTTACTCGACCTTATGTTTCTCAAAATGCCTACACCCAACAAACTTTGATGGCTCTGCCCAAGCCAACAGAAGAGGAAGTTCTCACCTTTGCAGATTATTATAAACAGGGTCATGCTGCTTACCAGATTCGAGATTACCAAGAAGCTGTACAAAGCTTTTCCAAAGCTATAGAAAATGACGCGACAAATTCTAGAGCTTATATGAACCGGGGTAATGCACGCTATAACTTGAGAGATTATGAAGGCGCTCTGGAAGACTATAACCAAGCTTTAGAAATTAACCCCCAAGAAGTTAAAGCTTATGTCAACCGAGGTAATGCCCGTTATATGATGGCTGAATATAGTCATGATCCTGATCGGGAATATAATTTAGCGATCGCTGATTTTAATCAAGCTCTGTGGATTAACGATCAAGAAACTGAAGCCTATATCAGAAGGGGTATTGTCCGTTCTCAAATGGCTAAATATAGCGGTCAATCTTTACAAGATTATCAAAAAGCAATTGTTGATTTTACCCAAGCAATTAAACTGAATGCATCCAGAGCGGAAGCTTACTTTCAGCGTGGTGAAGTTCGCTATAAAATGGCACAATTTAGCAGCAACTTTATTCCAGAATATCAACAGGTGATCGCTGACTTTAATGAAGCACTGAAAATTAATGGATCATTGGCGAAAGTCTATCTCAAAAGGGGAATGATTCGCTATGAACTTACACAATACACTGGCGTTGAGTCTGACCCTAATAATGTCAAGGCGATTGAAGATTTACAAACAGCTGCCAAACTCTCCTTAGAACAAGAGGATACAGAAAGCTATCAGCAAGCACTAAGCGGCCTCTGTGTAATTATAGAAAGTCAATGTACGGCTTTATTACAAAGCTCTGCTATCTGGGGAGATACAGCCAATAACTAATTACAAAAACTAGTAAGTTCAGCGCTAGTTTCCACCTAAATATTTTTTGAGTAAAGTAACACAAACATGATCAAGATTAGCACCTTACTACTCTTATCATGTTTACTTATTTTTAATAATAGTTAAAAGATTCATATATATTTCATCTCTAAAAGACAATTATTTATATCCTCTTCATCAATCATATCAAAAAAATAGTTATATTATGTACTTGAATCAAGACATTATCCTAGCATTTTAATCTCATCCCAGTGCATCTCTTCATCCCGCAAAATGTAGACGATAATCTCGCTACAAATCTCCAAAAAGGTAGTTGTATGAAAGCAGTAATTCTGGCTGGAGGGCTTGGTACACGCCTCAGTGAAGAAACTAGTATCCGACCTAAGCCAATGGTGGAAATTGGTGGTAAACCAATTCTGTGGCACATCATGAAGACTTACTCGGCTCACGGTATTAATGATTTTATTATTTGTTGTGGATATAAAGGCTACATCATTAAAGAGTATTTTGCTAATTACTTTTTACATATGTCAGATGTTACCTTTGATATGCGATTTAACCAAATGAATATCCACTCTGGTTATGCTGAACCCTGGCGCGTCACCTTAGTCAATACGGGAGATAACACCATGACAGGTGGACGCTTAAAACGCATCAGTGAGCATCTTGGTAACAGCACATTTTGTTTCACCTATGGCGATGGTGTTAGTAACATCAATATCACAGAACTAATTAAGTTTCATCAACAACAAAATACCTTAGCAACACTCAGCGCCGTGCAACCAGCAGGACGTTTTGGTGCTATTTCTTTAGGACAGGAGCAAACTAAAATTAACAGCTTTCGGGAGAAACCTGAAGGTGATGGTGCTTGGATTAATGGCGGTTATTTTGTTTTAGAACCAGAAGTACTCAACTTGATTGCTGATGAATCTACGGTTTGGGAAAAAGAACCTTTAGAAAAACTGGCTGAGATGAATCAGTTATCTGCCTTTAAGCATAGTGGTTTTTGGCAGCCGATGGATACTTTACGCGATAAAAATCACTTAGAAGAGTTGTGGAAGAGTGGTAATGCTCCTTGGAAAGTATGGTAATTCGTAATTCGTAGTTCGTAATTACTATCCGTGAAGGTTGATTTAGTCCTTGCTGCACTAGGAGAATTTATCTCATGAAATCTAATTTTTGGACAGGAAAAAAAGTTTTTGTCACGGGACATACAGGCTTTAAAGGTAGTTGGTTATCTTTGTGGTTACAAATGCTAGGAGCGCAAGTGTGTGGTTATGCTTTAACCCCTCCTACAACTGTGAATCTATTTGATTTAGCTCATGTGGCTGATGGTATGACATCGGTGGTAGGAGATATCAGAGATTTAGATTTTCTCAGGGAAGTGATGCAAACTTACGAGCCAGATATTGTGATTCATTTGGCTGCTCAGGCGTTGGTGCGGGAATCTTACTACAACCCAGTAGACACTTATGCTGTGAATATTATGGGAACAGTGAATGTATTGGAAGCAATACGGAATGTCCCCAGTGTGAGAGCAGTAGTTTCTGTCACCTCTGATAAGTGTTATGAAAATCGGGAATGGGTTTGGGGTTACCGGGAAACAGACGCTATGGGTGGATATGATCCATACAGCAGTAGTAAGGGATGTGCTGAATTAGTTACTACTGCTTATCGTCAATCCTTTTTTAATCCTGCTGATTATGATGAACATGGGGTAGCTGTAGCCAGTGTTCGCGCCGGAAATGTGATTGGCGGCGGAGATTGGGCTAAAGACAGATTGATTCCTGATATTCTTAACGCTTGGCTCGCAGGGAAAGAAGTTGTGATTAGAAACCCCCAAGCTGTGCGCCCTTGGCAACACGTTTTAGAACCACTGAATGGTTATTTAATGTTAGCTGAAAAACTTTATACTCAGGGTTCAATTTATGGTGGAGGTTGGAATTTTGGGCCAAGTGAGTCAGGAGTAAAAACCGTAGCTTGGGTAGTGGAACAGCTACGGCAATTTTGGGGAAATGATGCTCATTGGATTAAAGATGGTGGATTTCAACCCCACGAAGCTAATTTGTTAACTTTGGATTGTTCTAAAGCTCGGACTCAAATTAACTGGGAACCAAAATTAGATTTACCCACAGCTTTAGCTTGGATTGTGGATTGGACTAAATCTTGGCAACAAGGTGATGATATGCAACAAAAAAGCCGATGTCAAATTCAGCAGTTTATGGAAATAGCAGATTTGTCCTCAGCAGAAAACTCTTTGTTGGGAGTTTAAGTTGGCGAAAATATAGCTGAAGTAGCTAAATTGAGAAATTTCAAAATTTGAATATACCGTTGTGAGAAACAAATGTCGTTACTGCAATCCGAGTTAACTTATAGGTCATCACGTTGGCAACATCGGAATAAGTTACCTATACTAACAAAAAAAGAACGGATCATTGTTGATGCTATTAAACGTGAGGGTATTTACATTACCAACCTCACAGATTTAGGCTTAACCTCTACCCCTAAAATGCTAAATGCTGCTTACAGTCTATTACCAAGTATGGGAAAAACTAACTACAGCACTGCCGCAGAAAATCCCCCCGAAATTTACATAGTTACAGATTTACCATCATTTTATGATTGGGGTAAAGAACAATCAATTCTCAATATTATTGAAAATTATATTGGTCTTCCCGTGGCCTATCATGGGGTGCATTTACGCAAGGATTTTGCCAACCAACATCAGTTTCAAACACTGCTGTGGCATAGAGATATAGAAGATCGGCGAGTTCTTAAAATCATCATTTACTTAAATGATGTGGAAGAAAAACATGGACCTTTTGAATATGTGCCAATATCTTTTACTGCCAAATCAAAACTTAATTATTACCGCATTCAAGGCAAAATTAAAAACTTAGGCGGAATTGATGACCAAACCCTAAATAATATTATCCCTAAATCTGCTTGGAAGTCTTGCCCAGGAGCAGCAGGAACAGTCATTTTCGCTGATACGAGACGAATTTTACATCATGGGACTCTCCGGACTGAAGAACGATCAACACTATTTTTTGTGTATACGGCTAATCCTCCCAAGCGTCCAGAACTTTGCGCTCATTACTGGAATAATGATTATCCTAGACCAAATTTTAATAAAGAAGTTAATGAGGTTAAGGTGGAAACAACATCAGTCTAAATAATATTCAGCCAGTTAACGCAAAATATTTGTTTATATCCCTAACTCATCCAGCTAATTACACTTAATACAGGAATAAATTGCAATTTTAATTAACCAGTTAGTGGAAATAAAATTGTACTTTTACGTCAAAATATATCTGGAAAACTCTTGTGAAATTTACCACAACTGCACTCAAAGACGCATTTATTATTGATGTGGAAAAAAAGCCGGATCATCGGGGATTTTTTGCCCGTGGTTTCTGCGCTCAAGAATTTATGGCTCATGGTTTAAAGCCTACAGTTGCCCAATGCAATATATCTTTTAACCACAAACAAGGTACAGTCAGGGGAATGCATTATCAAGTTTCTCCTGCCGCAGAAACTAAGTTAGTACGTTGTACCCAAGGGGCTATTTACGATGTAATTATTGATATGCGTCCGGAATCGCCAACTTTTTTATCATATATTGGTGTGGAGTTAACCGCAGAAAATCACCGGGCTTTATATGTCCCAGAAATGTTTGCCCACGGTTATCAAACTCTAACAGATGATGCTGAGGTGGTTTATCAAGTGGGTGAGTTTTATACCCCTGGGTATGAACGGGGACTACGCTATGATGACCCATTTTTTAATATTGCATGGCCTCTAGAAGTCACGGAAATTTCTGAGAAAGACTCTAATTGGACTTTGCTAGAAATGATTCCCGTTGGTAGTCCGGATTCTAGATGAACAGTTAAGAATTACTTTGACCGCATAATTAACAGAGGAATTTAACTAATGATTATTATTGATCGTGCTTTAGCAGCCCGCGCCGAGTTGGGAAATCCGGTGAAAGTGGGGATGATTGGTGCTGGTTTTATGGGTCGGGGAATTGCTAATCAAATTATTAATTCAGTTCCAGGAATGGAGTTGGTGGCTATTTTTAGCCGTCAGGTGGATGCGGCGAAACAAGCTTATATAGAAGCTGGCATAGAAAATATGCAAGTTGTTACAAGTGTGACTGAAATAGAAGAGGCGATCGCTAACCATAAATATGCCGTTACCGAAGATGCTTCATTACTCTGCCAAGCAGAAGGCATTGATGCCATTATCGAAGTCACCGGTGCAGTAGAATTTGGCGCTCATGTTGTCATGGATGCGATCGCCCATCGCAAACACGTGATTATGATGAACGCTGAACTAGACGCGACTATCGGTCCCATTCTGAAAGTCTACGCCGACAAAGCCGGAGTTATTCTCAGCGCCTGTGATGGTGATCAGCCAGGGGTAGAAATGAATCTTTACCGATTTGTCAAAAGTATTGGTCTGACTCCGTTATTGTGCGGTAACATTAAAGGACTCCAAGACCCCTATCGCAATCCTACAACCCAAGCAGGATTCGCTCAACGTTGGGGACAAAAAGCCCACATGGTGACAAGTTTTGCCGATGGTACCAAAATTTCCTTCGAGCAGGCGATCGTTGCCAACGCCACAGGAATGAAAGTCGCCCAGCGCGGAATGCTAGGTTACAACTTCACTGGTCATGTAGATCAAATGACCAAAATGTATGACGTTGATCAGCTTCAGCAACTGGGTGGTATCGTTGATTATGTCGTTGGCGCTCAACCCAGCCCTGGTGTATTTGTCTTTGCTACTCACAACGACCCCAAACAGCGCCACTATCTAGACTTATACAAATTAGGTGAAGGCCCCTTATATAGCTTCTACACTCCTTATCACCTCTGCCATTTTGAAGTCCCATTATCTGTAGCTCGTGCTGTCCTGTTTCAAGATGCCGTTTTATCTCCATTAGCCGCCCCCCTAGTAGATGTAATCACCACCGCCAAAATCAACCTCAAAGCAGGCGAAACCCTAGATGGTATTGGCTACTACATGACCTATGGCCAATGTGAAAATTCCCCCATTGTCCAAGAGCAAAAACTACTTCCAATTGGTTTAGCTGAAGGCTGTCGCCTCAAACGAGATATTCCCCAGGATCAAGTCCTCACTTACGATGATGTAGAGCTACCTGTAGGTAGACTTTGCGACCAACTACGCGCTGAACAAAACGCTTATTTTGCATCAGAAAAAGTTCTCGCAACCGTTGGGTAGCATCAGTATTTTCTATATCACCACGTTCAGCTAAGGCTGTGATCCCCTCAAGCTCATAATTATGGGTTTGAGGGAATCTGCAACAAATATAGCAGGGGGCAGGGGAGCAGGGGCAGGGAGCAGGGAGCAGGGAGCAGGGGAGAAACTTGGAAACTGCTTAATTGCAACGGTTTCATCATCTGCTTTTGTCGTAACTTCCTTGGCGGTTGCTATACATTCTCTGAGATACACAGGGAGTCAGAACCGGGAAAGAAAGAGTTTATTTTATATTTTGCGGGAGTTAAAACCCTGAATTTAGTGATAGAATCCCATATAAATCTGGTGTATACAGCTATTTTTAAGTTGTCTGGTTTTGTACTTAAAACTCCAAGATATAATCATAATTCTGAACACTAACGTTGTGCAGAGCAACTGGCTGGAGAGTTTTCCCACAAACTTAAAAAGAAACTTATATAAAATATGAAAATTGCTCTAGTTCATGATTACTTAACCCAGCGTGGTGGTGCAGAACGGGTATTTGAATTACTCTGTAGGCGTTACCCCGAAGCGGATGTTTTCACCTCCTTATACAATCCCCAAAAAACTATTGATATGGGTGAGCGCATCGTCAAAACTACTTTTTTGCAAAAAATTCCCGGCGCATTAAAGTATTTTAGACTCATGGCTCCGTTATATTTTCCCGCCTTTCGAGCCTTGGATCTACAAGATTATGATTTGATTATTAGTAGTAGTACCAGCTTTGCTAAAGCAGTACGCAAACGTCCAGATGCAAAACATATTTGTTTCTGTCACAATGTAACTCGTTTTTTGTGGGATACGGAAACTTATTTAAGAGAGTATGGAGACTATCGATATTTTGCACCGTTAATTGAACAGGTTTTTCAAGTCATGAGAAATGTAGACCTGAAATATGCTCAAGAACCTGATCTTTACATTGCTAATTCCAGTGTAGTTGCTCGTCGTATACAAAAAATTTACAACAAACAAGCCATTACTATTAACTATCCCATAGATACAAATAATTTTTTGTTCTCCGATATCAAAGATGAATACTATCTGGCCTCCGCACGGATGATTAGCTATAAACGGCTAGATATCATCATTGAGGCTTTTAATTGGCTTGGTTGGCAATTATTAATTTCTGGTGATGGTCCAGAGGAAGAACGTCTCAAAGCCAAAGCCTTAAATAATATTAAGTTTTTAGGACATGTTAGTGATGCTCAACGCAAAAACTTATTTTCTAAAGCCAAATCTGTGATAGTTGCGGCCTTAGAAGACTATGGATTAGTTCCAGTGGAAGCCAACGCGAGCGGTACACCAGTGATTGCTTACGGAGCGGGTGGAGTTTTAGATACACAAATACATGGCAAAACAGGTGTATTTTTTCAGAGACAAACACCGGAATCCATACAAGCTGCTTTATTAGAGTCCGGAGCAATCACTTGGAATTATGAAAATATTCGTAATCATGCAGTGAACAATTTTTCGGAACCCGTTTTTTTTAGAAAGGTGGAGGAACTTATTGCACAAACTTGTAGTAACAATTAATTCTTAGGTATTCTATACCAATTCACAAACACAAGGCAATACTGATCAATCTAGAAATCAAGATGGAGTGGGATTTTTTCAATTAAAAATCACCCAAAGCCTATGGTTACGCCATCCAATGTATAAGCATAGCTGGGCTGTGAGCCTAGCCCCAGTCAGAATTATAAATTAGTATGAACTCTATCCCTACGGGGAAGTAACCTCCGCGTAGCATCTCGCAGCCAAGGATAATAAACATGAATCAACCTAGTCTTAATCCCGGTATAAATCAAGTTAATAACTCCAATACAGAACCAAGTTATGGACAGTTGTTTAAAATATTTATTCGCAGATTCCCTTGGTTTTTAGCAGTATTGATTACTTGCATTTCAATGGCCGCTCTGGTGACTTCTAGGACAAAACCTACCTACAGAAGCTCTATGCAGCTACTTGTAGAACCTAACTATCAAGGTAGGCCAGAAGGTGCTGGGGTAGAAAGTCAATTTATTGAGCCAGGCATTCAGATAGATACAGCTACACAGTTAAATCTGATGCAAAGTTCAGGACTGATTCAACAGGCAGTTGATAAGCTGCAATCTGAGTATCCTGATATCAGTGTCAAGGAAATTAAAGCGTCTTTAGTTCTGAATCAACTCAGGAATCCAGAAGATAATGTAGCTACAAAAATTTTCCAAGTGGAATATACTGCCCAAGATGCAGAAAAGACACAAAACGTTCTGGCGGCAATTCGCCAAGTTTATGTGGAATATAATCAACAGCAGCAAGATACGCGGTTACAAAAAGGTTTACAAGTTATTAGAGAACAGTTAAGTAAAGCTAGTGAGGAAGTAAATGCTTCGGAGACTAACTTACAAAGATTTCGCAGAAACCAAAATTTAATCGATCCTGAGTCACAAGCTCAAGCTCTAGAAAACTCGTTAAATACCATTGAAGAAGAACGTCGTGCTACTCGTTCTCAGTATCAGGAGGCTGTAGCACGCCAAAAATCTTTGCAAGAACAACTGAAGCGATCGCCACAAAATGCTCTGGTTGCTTCTCGTCTGAGTCAGTCTACTCGCTATCAAGGCTTACTGAACGAAATTCAAAAAACTGAACTAGCACTGGCTCAAGAGCGTTTGCGCTTTACAGATGAAACTCCCACTGTGCAACAGCTACAAGAACAACTGGAAAGCCAGAAGAGATTACTGCAACAAGAAGTGAGCCGAACTTTAGGCATAGAGTCTAATGGTGTATTTTCCTCGGAATCCCCGCTTTTGGAACAAGGACAATTCGGTGAAATTGACCTGAATTTGGCGAGTCAGTTAGTGGAGACTCAAACAACGATAGTTGCTTTAAGCGCCCGTGATCAAACTTTGGCGGAGAAAGAAAATCAATTACGTGCCGAAATCAAACGCTTTCCGCCTCTATTGGCTTATTACAATCGGATTATGCCACAGCTACAATTTAGCCGGGAAAGGCTGGAGGAGCTACTGCGCGCTGAACAGAGATTACGCCAAGAACTGGCTAAGGGTGGGTTTAATTGGGAAGTTGTAGAAGAACCGCAATTGGGTATGTATTTAGGCCCCAATATGCGCCAAAATCTGATGTTGGGTGCAGTGGTGGGCTTGATGTTAGGTGGTATTGCTGCTTTTATTCGAGAAGCTTCTGATGATGCTGTTCATACCACGGCGGAATTGGAAAAGCAGGTGGCTTTACCTTTATTGGGAACTACTCCAAAACTGCCAACTAGCAAAAATAAAGAATCAATCATCAAGTTACCTTTTGGTAAACCAGAAGTTCTAGCTCCTTGGACAATTCAGGTGCTACAATCGCCACCCCGTTGGGAATCGCTGGATTTAATTTTTAAGAATATTGAACTTTTAAATTCGGTGCCAAATTTGAAATCTCTGATGATTACCTCGGCTTTGCCAGATGAGAGTAAATCAGCTTTGGCTTTGGGTTTAGCGATGAGTGCGGCTCGTTTACACAAACGGGTATTACTGATTGATGCCAATTTAAGAGAACCTAGTTTGCATGAACAGCTGAATTTGCCTAATGAGCAAGGATTATCTACTCTTTTGGCTAGTGATGTGACTATTCCCCATCAGATTGGTGTTCCTAGTTTGGGTTCAGCTTATATCGATATTTTAACTGCTGGTCCGATACCTATTGACCCGGCACATCTTTTGAGTTCGCCTCGGATGATGCAATTGATGAAGGCGTTTGAGGATAATTACGATTTGGTACTTGTAGATGCTCCTCCGGTGCTGGGTTTAGTGGATGCGATGCTGACGGCTTCATCTTGTCGGAGTGTGGTGTTGGCAGCCAGTATGAGTAAGGTAACTCGCAGCCAATTAGCTCAAGCTACAGGGATGTTGAGTAAGTTAAACCTGATTGGGGTTGTGGCTAATGGAGTCTCCAACTCTGGCAGCACTTATGTACATTATCCTCAGCCCTCTCGCTCTTCTCAATTGGCACTGCAAGAAGCGGTAGAAAAATAATTTGTATCTGTCTGCAAATTTAGAGATTTTAAATCATGTGCGATCGCTCCGTTTAGTATGCGATCGCACATATATTTTTTATGATATCTGCTTAATTATTTAAATAGTAATTTTTGATAATATTTTTTATTGCTTTCGATTCCGTAAATTTACAGCAGCTTTATAATTATCAAGGAAAACAACTAACTATTTAAAGACTAAATAAAGAATCTATATCGCCATAAATTAACTTCTATAAACTCTTATATCCTAGAGATTAAAGCCCTTTCCGAACAGCTAAAAGAGAAAAGTAAACTAGCTTTGTGAGATTGAACAAAAAAAATAGGTAGTTCCAACTAAACTTAAATATGAAGTCATGGGTTAATTGAGAAACGAGGGATTTTTCTCTCCACTTACCTATCTTCTCTATTCATCAGAGACAAACCGACGTTTCTCAATCAGCTTTCCCAGTATGTTTACTACTTATCTGCTGAATATCTTGCTTGTTTGTACATCTTTAAGCCAGCAGTATTCCTCAAGATGTGGGCTTAGATCAAATGCAATTTAACACAACTGATTTTTGCACAGAATTATCTACACATTTTTAGATAAAAACAACATTTTGCTTGGAGTCTTTGGCATTAATCGCCTTCAATATTAACTCATCAATTCACTATTGTATATATCCAAAGACATTATGACAATTTCATTAATTTCTACTCCTCATAACTCTTTATCTGAAACTCAGAAAAACCAAGAAAATAATCACTTCCCATACTGTAAACTCCAATGGCGGCGAGGCCAGTTGTTGGTGAAATCTACTCAAGTAACTCAACAACTTTATCTACCTGCTTTACATAACCAAGAATTATTAGTAAATTGCTTAAAACATTCTTTAGTAAATTTGGTGAATATAGATCCTCAAGTTGGTGGAGATTATCTCAAATTTTGGGTAGAAGCCTGTGAAGAAGCTGGGAAGCCCATATTTATCCGCCTACACTCCAGGGAGAAACAAAGTAAAGTTTGGCAAAAACTAATTAATGCCATTGTAGCTTTATTTTTGATCATCCTAATGACTCCAGTTATGCTGGGATTATTTGTGATTTTAAAATTGGATTCACCAGAATCAGTTTTTACGACTGAGTGGCAGATAGGAGAAAGAGGTAAACTTTTTCGTGCTATCAAATTCTGTACAACTAAAAATCACAATATTACACCTTTTGGTCTGTGGATGCGTAAATACGATTTAGACCATTTACCTCAGTTGTGGAATGTCCTCAAAGGTGAAATGACTTTGATGGGATCTGGTAATTTAACTTTAGAAAATGCTGTGGGAATGACTATGGCGGGACAAAGACAAATGAATCAATTAGCAGAGATGACAGATGCTTGGGAAGAATCCAGTGTGTTGCATTTAGATAGCCAGACACTGTGATTTTTTGGTGAACTAAATTCTGTAGCTAAGGTGCGTTAGGCAAATTGCTATAACGCACTTTCAAAAAAGAAGGGTAATTTTCTGTTATCTAAAATAAAAGGGTTATTAAGCATCTCTATGATTTATTTAACTAAGCACATTTCTCTGAGAACACACTCATGTATATTCCAGGTTATCAAATACTAGGCAAACGATTCAAGAATAGTAAGTTTTGGCAAAGAAATTATTTAATATTTCGAGAATTTAAACACTTTCGCAAAGTTGCCATTCTCGCTTTAGTATTTTCATTTCTAGCAGCAACTTTTGAAGGTTTTAGTATTGGTTTCTTACTTTCATTTTTACAAAATTTGACTACTCCCGATGCCGAACCAATTCAAACTGGAGTTGCCTGGTTTGATACTTGGATTTTAGCGGCTCAGGCATCGACAATTAATAGACTATATCGCATATCTTTATTGATTTTATTGAGTACATGGGTACGTGCTGGTTTCAATTATCTATCACAAGTATACACAGAAATATCTCAATTATTTCTGGCTGACCGCTTACGAAAACAAATTTTTGAGCAGTTGCAAGGTTTACCTTTAAGTTATTTTGCTAAAACCCGCTCTGGTGAATTAGTTAATACTATTACCACTGAAATTGAAAGGATGAAACAGTGGTTTAGTGGGGCGGCTTTTTTGATGACAAGGGGGATTACTGCTTTTGTTTACTTTGTCTCAATGTGTTTATTGTCCTGGCAATTGACTATTGTTTCTTTTCTCTTGTTCACCTTGGTAGGTGTGGGATTATCAACACTGAATGCCCGTGCTAGGGAAACGAGTTTTAGCACTTCTATTGCTAATGGTAACTTTACTTCTATAGCGATGGAATTTATTAATGCAATTCGCACAGTTCAGGCATTTTCGACTCAAGAGTTTGAGCGTGAACGTTTCTATAATGCCAGCGATAAAGTAGTTAGCACTTCCACTAAAGTTGTGTTAACTTGGGCGCTGGTCAGACCTTTGGCTGAAGCGATAGCTAGTACGATTCTGATTGGGATGATTATTTTTGCATTTACTGTTTTTGTGGTGAATGGCAACTTACAAGTTGCTTCTTTACTGACATTTTTCTTTGTGCTGTTCCGAGTTGTGCCAATTGTGCAAGATATTAATGGTACTAGAGCGCATCTCAGCACACTGTACGGGGCAGCCGATAATATTAAGGAACTGATTAGAAATGACAATAAAACCTATTTGCAAAATGGCTATGTGAGATTTAATCAGCTACAGCATTCAATTGATATAGTTTCTACTGATTTTGGCTATGATCCTCATACTTTAGTGTTAAATAATATTACCTTGAGTATTGAAAAGGGTAAAACTACGGCGTTAGTTGGTGGTACTGGTGCTGGTAAAAGTACATTAATTGATTTGATTCCCCGATTTTATGATCCCACAGAAGGAAATGTCTTGATTGATGGGATAAATATTCGTCAATTTGATATCAAATCTTTACGCCAGAAAATAGCTGTAGTTAGTCAGGATACATTTATTTTCAATACTTCTGTGAGGAATAATATTTCCTACGGTACTGAAGGGGCGACTGATGATCAAATTCGTGAAGTTGCTCGACTAGCAAATGCTCTGGAATTTATTGAGGAAATGCCGGAAGGCTTCAATACACAGTTGGGAGATCGGGGTGTGCGATTATCTGGAGGACAACGCCAACGAATTGCGATCGCCCGCGCTTTGCTGCGTGATCCAGAAATTCTCATTTTAGATGAAGCTACTAGCGCTTTAGATTCTATGACTGAAAAATTAATTCAGGAATCTATCGAAAAGCTATCTGTTGGTAGAACAGTGATTGCGATCGCACACCGTCTTTCCACTATCGCCCAAGCGGATAAAGTCGTGGTATTAGAACAAGGACGTATCGTTGAGCAAGGTAACTATCAAGAATTACTCCAACTCAAAGGTAAGCTGTGGGAATATCATAAAACTCAATATGAAATGGGTCAAGCTGGTTAACTTTTTCCGGATTTGATTCTGGGAAAATTGCACACTAAATTGAGAGCAAATATTTGGCGCTTAGGGTTAAATAAATGGTAAACATTGGCTATCACACTGCTCGCTTTCAAGGTAAGATTAATCGCTATCTCTATCAAGCAAAGATAGGTAAAATAGTGGATTTTTCTATCAAAAACACTCAAAAAGTTGCCATTCGAGTCTATGCTTTTTCTTGTGAGCGTGATTTAGCGGAACAAGTGGCAAGTATTCGCTCATTTCTGACTAATATTGGTATTCCTGAGAAATTTAATGTGATTTCTGATGGTAGCTACACTGATTTGAGTTGTCAGTTATTGCGCCGCATTCATCCCTGTGTTGATGTGATACCTATTAACCAATTTATTAAACCCGACTTGCCCAAATGTGTATCTGATTATGCCCAAGTACATCCACTGGGCAAAAAATTATCCGCGTTGATGTCAATTCCTGTGAATGGTGCAACTATCTATACAGACTCAGATATTTTATTCTTCCCTGGGGGAAGTGACTTAGTTGAGTTAGCTAATTTAGATAGTCAAGTCTGTCATTATTTACCAGATTGTTCAAATTCACTAGATGGGAGAATACTGTATGAAGAAACAGAAAAGTTAAATCCTGTGAATGCGGGGTTTATTTTGTTTAAAGATGAACTAGATTGGGATTTTGCCATCAAGCGGTTAGGGAATTTGTCTGAAGTACCTACCTATTTTACTGAACAAACAATTGTACATTTGACAATTCATCATAATCATGGGGTTCCGCTCTGCTCAGAGAAATATGTGATGAATGTCAGGGATCAATTTATTTATCCAGATCAATTTGCTGGTAACACAATTGCTTTACGCCATTATGTCAATGACATTAGACATAAGTTTTGGCTGAATAGTATAAAAAAACAGATACACACAGAGAAAAATTTTGTGCTACGAAACCAAGAAGCGCAAATTTTTTAAACTACATAAACTAAAAATAAGCAAAATAAATATGAGTTTATTGGTTGATACAAAAATGATTTATCACTGCTCCCAAGCTGATATTAGGGGCGGTGGTGGTGTGGAAACTTATGTAGAATCTTTGGTAAATGCTAAGATTCCTGGGGTGAGCGATCGCGCGATTACTTCTTTAGCAAATGTGGAGCAAAAATATTTTAAATTATTGCACCTTCACGATGTAGATATGTTAGGTGAACTCCGAGAAGAATGTCCGGCCATATTTACCTTGCATAATCACTCTAGCTACTGTCCTAGTGGTACGAAATATTTAACAAATTGGGGTAAAGTTTGCGATCGCACTATGAACCCCTGGGGCTGTACTTGGGGTCATTTAGTAGACGGTTGTGGTAGCCGTCGCCCGCAAAATATTTGGCAAGATTGGAGGAATGCTAATCATCCTTTAGAAATCCTCAAAAACCTGAAAATTCCTGTGATTGCTAACAGTAATTATGTGCGCCAGCAAATCGTGAGTAATGGTTTATCACCTAAACGAGTGGTGACATTGCGATGTGCTGTACAACATCCCCAAACTGACAATGCACCTCTAAATCAGAAAATTCATCAAAAGCAGCGAATTTTGTTCGCTGGTCGCATTGTTCCTTACAAAGGAGTGGAATGGCTGATGAAAGCTTTGGCACTCTGCGATCAAAGTATTCATCTTGACATTGCTGGTGATGGTTGGAATCAGCCAAAGATGAAAAAATTAGCAGATCAGATGGGGTTAAGCGATCGCATTACTTGGCATGGTTGGTGTAATGGTGAAAAATTAGAAAGCCTTTATCAACAGTGTTTTGCTGTAGTCTTTCCTAGTGTTTGGCCTGAACCTGCTGGCTTGATAACTCTAGAAGCCTACAGTCACTATCGACCAATTATTGCTAGTGCAGTTGGGGGTATTCCCGAATACGTGCGACATGGGGAAACGGGAATTTTAGTTCCACCTCACGACATTAAAAAGTTAGCTGCTGCTATCAACGAATTAGGAAACAACTTTTCCCAAAGTAAATTAATGGGTGAACAAGGTCAGGTTTGGTTCCAGGAAGAGTTTACTATTGATGTTCATATTCAGCGTTTAAAAATAATTTACGAAAAAACTATTGCTGAATTTCATGCCAGAAATTTACACAATTGAAAGTAAATTTTCCCCAAATACTATTTATTTAACCCTCATAATTAACAATGGAAAACCAGAAGCCGAAAATTGTAGTAATTACACCTGTTAAAAATGAAGCTTGGATATTAGATCGTTTTTTAGCTGTCACTAGTGAATTTGCTGACCACATAATTATTGCTGACCAAAATTCTAATGATGGCAGTCAGGCGATTTGTAAAAATTATCCTAAAGTGACACTGATTGAAAACAAATCAGAAAGTTTTAATGAATCAGGTCGGCAGTTATTATTAATTCAAGCAGCCAGAGATTTAGTTCCAGAACATAAAATTATTTTAGCTTTAGACGCTGATGAAATATTAGCAGCTAATGCTATTCATACCGCAAGCTGGCAAGCAATGCTGAAGGCTAAACCAGGCACAGTATTATGTTTTGAAAAGCCAGATTTATTTGTCACAACTCATCAATGTCTCAGAACTGGTATTCTCACACCCCTGGGTTATGTTGATGACGGTGCTGAACATCAGCCGCAGAAAATTCATAGTGTCAGGATTCCTATGCCTGAATATGCTACAAGATTACATATTCATGATATTAAAGTGATTCACTATGGTGTGACTCGTTTGGATGCCCATGCATCAAAATTACGTCTGTATAGTGTAATTGAAAATGTCTTAGAAGTTGGTCATTCTATAGGTAGGCGATCGCGCTATCCTTCTAAACCCGATTACTTGAGTCTAGGAAAATTAGAAACTGCTACCCCGGAATGGTTTACAGGTTGGGAAGAACGGGGAATTGATATGCATACAATTATCAAACAAAAATATTATCATTATGATTTTGAAGTCTTACGTTATTTTCATAAATATGGCATTCAGCGCTTTTGGATGGAAGATATTTGGAAATATGATTGGGAAGCTTGCCGTCAATATGCCCAATCAATAGGTATCACTAATATTCCTGATCATCCCATACCAAAGCCCGCCAAAATTTTAGATTCCATCAAGATTCTAGACATTACAATGTCGATGGTTACTCAATCTTATCGATATATTGGTTCAATTCTCAAACCATCAATGAAGTTAGGTTGAAAAATAATTGCATCCTCATTCATCCCAGATAAATATTTGTATATGAATAACATCAATACTACTGAATTGAAATTAAATCAGCCTCTGGTGAGTGTGATTATTCCTACTTATAATCGACCAGAATATCTCAAACAGGCGATCGCCAGTGCAGTGAAACAGACTTATGAAAATATTGAAATTCTTGTTTGTGATAATTGCAGTTTAGAAAGTCCTCAGAAAATTGTAGAATCTTTTGCAGATTCCCGCATTCGCTTTTGGCGACAGCCGCAAAATCTGGGAATGCTTGGTAATCAGATGTATGGCTTCAAAATGGCTACTGGTAAATATGTGGCCAGTCTCCACGATGATGATATGTGGACAGAGGAATTTTTAGCGAAACTTGTGCCACAATTAGAAGCAAATTCTGATTTAATTTTAGCTTTTTGTGACCAATATGTTATTGATGGTAATGGCAAAATTAATGATGCGGGGACGGAACTAAATACACGCTCTTACAAACGGGATCAAATAGCCGCAGGAGTTCATCAACCATTTGATAAAATTGGGTTAATAGATAAAAGTATTCCCACCGCCGCAGCTTGTGTAATTCGTAATCACATCATTGATTGGGATAGCATTCCTCCTGAAATTGGGGGGATGTGGGATTTATATTTAAGTTACCTCTGCTGCATATCTGGTTATGGTGCTTACTATCATCCAGAAAGACTGACATTATATCGAGAACATGAGCAGACTGATACTAAGCTGAGTGGTAGTAAAAATGTTGAGGCAAAAATTCGCAAAGCTAAAAGCGAAATTTTCTGCTACAAACTGTTTATGGAAGATACTCGAATCCAGAGTTTTAAACCACATTTTCGCCAAAAATGGTTAGAAGCTTATACAACTTTAGGCATTGGTTTATTACGCAATCAACAGACTAAATTAGCACGGTCTTATCTTTGGGAAGCATGGAAACAGCAAAAATTTAATTTCCGCACTATTGCGGCGCTTGTGATTAGTTATAGCCCGAAAATATTCGCTGATCCAGTATTGGGAATACCAAAATAAAACTAAATCGGGATAAAAACGCAGATGTACGCTGATAAACGCCGATGATCGGATTTGGAATTTACCAGTTATTTTGATAAGTTAGAGGAGAGGTAATAAATGAAAATTTGCATTGTTACCCACACGGTACAAAAGGGTGATGGTCAGGGTAGAGTTAATTATGAAGTTGCCTTAGAAGCGATCAGGCGGGGTTATCATCTGACTTTATTAGCTAGTCATGTGGATTTAGAATTACAACAACATCCGCAGGTTAACTGGGTTCCTATTTCTGTGAAAGGCTACCCCACGGAATTTATCCGGAATATGGTGTTTGCGATTAAAAGTACAAATTGGTTGCGTAAACACCGTGGTGAAATTGATCTTGTAAAAGTGAATGGGGCAATTACTCATGCTGCGGGAAATGTGAATGCAGTTCATTTTGTACATAGTTCTTGGCAGAAATTTATTGCTCAAAAAAATCAAGTAAAATTAGATAATTTTGTTTATACTTTTTACCAGTGGCTATATACAACTTTAAATGCTTACTGGGAAAAACAGGCTTTTGCTAAAGCGGAAGTAATTGTTGCTGTTTCTGAGAAAGTCGCCCAGGATTTATTGGCAATCGGTGTACCCCAGACATCGATACAAGTAATTGTAAATGGGGTTGATTTACAAGAGTTTTCCCCCAGAATTAGCGATTCCTACGGAGCGCTACGCCAAAAATGGCGATTACCTGAAGGCTTACCCCTAGCTTTGTTTGTCGGGGATATTAGATTGAGTCGGAAAAACTTAGATACGGTTTTACAGGCTTTAGTACAGGTTCCTGAGTTACATCTGGCAGTAGCTGGTAATACTCAAGGAAGTCCATATCTGCAACTAGCAGCATCACTGGGATTGTCTGAACGAGTACATTTTTTAGGACAGAGGTCTGATGTTCCAGAACTGATGCAGGCTGTAGATTTCTTGGTTTTCCCCTCCCGTTATGAACCCTTTGGCTTAGTAGTAATTGAAGCAATGGCTTCTGGTTTACCTGTAATTACCGCTAGTTCCACCGGGGCGGCGGATTTAGTCACAACTGAATCTGGAATAGTTTTGTCAGATGCAGATGATCCTGATCCTTTATCACAAGCATTGCAGTTACTAAGTAGCAATCGCACATTGTGCCAAAAAATGGGTCAAGCTGCACGTTCAGTCGCGGAACAACATAGCTGGACAAATATGGCACAAACTTATCTCGATTTATTTGAGGAATTAATCAATCATGAGAAATACGGTTCTCATCCCCACTTATCGCCGTCCGTTGGATCTATCACGTTGCCTTTTGGCACTACAAGCCCAAACTAAACCCGTTGATCAAGTAATTGTGGTGGTTCGGGATACGGATGGAGAAACTTGGGAATTTCTGTCCCAATTTGACCACCAAAATTTACCATTGCAAATTGTCCAGGTGACACAACCGGGAGTGGTAGCCGCACTCAACGCCGGATTGACCGCCATCACTGGAGATATTGTTTCCATTACTGATGATGATGCTGCACCCCATCCTGATTGGTTAGAAAAAATTAACGCTCACTTTCTCAGTGATAGCACCATTGGCGGTGTCGGTGGGCGGGATTGGGTACACGTCGGCGACAAAATTGAAGACGGTCAAGCAGCGATAGTTGGTAAGTTGCAGTGGTTTGGGCGAGTAATTGGCAATCATCATTTAGGAGTAGGCGCACCCCGTGAGGTTGATGTGCTGAAAGGTGTAAATATGAGTTTTCGTACCCAAGCAATTGGGCAATTAAAATTTGATCAACGAATGCGTGGTACGGGGGCGCAGGTACACTTTGAAATGGCTTTTACTTTCAGTTTAAAACGGGCTGGTTGGAAGATGATTTATGACCCACAGGTGGCGGTAGATCATTATCCAGCCCAACGTTTTGATGAAGACCAACGCCACAATTTTAATGAAGTGGCTTTTATGAATTTAGTGCATAATGAAACTTTAGTTTTACTAGAACATTTGCCGCGATCGCGCAAAATTATCTTTTTGCTGTGGGCGATATTAATAGGAACAAGAGAAAATTTAGGTTTAATCCAATGGTTGCGCCTTTTACCCAGTCAAGGTCAACTTGCGGGCAAAAAGTTAGTCATATCTTGGCGGGGACGTTGGCAGGCTTATCAAGGATTAAAAATTCCCATTTCTGCATTAACAATAGAGAATTTAACCTCTTATACCAATTTAAGGTAAGGATGCATAAATAGATTTTAAACAGAAATCCTACTCCTGACTCCCCACTCCCTACTCCCCAGCTATAAATCTAAAATTGGTAGATTCATTGTGATTTCCAAACAGATTCATTTTCATGCTTTTTTAGAATCACATTTTTTTCCCGAAGAGCGATCGCTACAAGGTTGGTTGGCTATTTCGGGCTTTGTGCTACTGAATGTAGTTTGTTATTTTGCCGGTGCTGCTGGTTTATTACGCTTAGTTTATCCAGCCACAGCCTTAGTGGTAGCCGTATTTTTATACTTACGCCATCCCATTCTTTATATCGGCTTTACTTGGTGGATCTGGTTTCTCACACCCCTAGCTACTCGCTTAGTTGACTATCGCATTGGCTGGGACCCCACCCGTCAGATGCTGATCGCTCCTTATTTAGTAGTATTCGTCACCATAGCCACTTTCTTAAAACACTCTCCTCGCGCCTCTGTCCAGGGAGGTTTGCCATTTATTTTGGCATTTATAGGGGTATTTTATGGCTTTTTAGTGGGACTAATTTATAATGGACCGATGCCTGTAGCACGGGGTTTTTTAGATTGGCTGAGTCCAATTATTTTTGCTTTTCACCTGTTTATTAACTGGCGAGATTATCCCAGCTACCGCCAGAATTTTCAAAAGATTTTTCTTTGGGGCGTATTGATTTTAGGTATTTATGGGATCTATCAATTTGTAGTTGCACCAGAGTGGGATAGATACTGGCTGATAGAATCCAAAATGTTTACAAGTTCCGGAGACCCTGAACCTTTTGGTATGAGGGTTTGGAGTACCTTACACTCACCTGGTCCCTTTGCCTATGTGATGCAAACAGGATTATTATTATTATTTACCAGTTCTGGTTCCTTGATTTTTCCCGCCTCAGCAGTTGGTTATATCTCCTTTTTGCTGACACAAGTACGGACTAGTTGGTTGGGTTGGTTGCTGGGAGTAGTAATGATTTTTGGTTCGGTCAAGGCGCGGATTCAAATGCGCTTAATTGCCGTCATTTTAGTCATGCTGATGTGTGTCGTCCCCTTGACAAATATTGAGCCAATTTCTGATGTAGTCACAGAGCGTCTGGCAAGTTTTTCTAATCTGGACGAAGATACCAGCTTTAAAGATAGATCCGGAAGCTATGACAGAAATTTGAGTTTAGCTCTTTCTAATGTTTTTGGTAATGGGTTAGGGAATATCTGGAAAGTCAATGAAAAAACAGGTCAAATAGAAGTAATTGTCCTAGACAGTGGCATTTTAGATATGTTTTTCACCTTGGGTTGGTTAGGTGCTATCCCTTATTTGGGTGGGTTATTATTAATAATTGTTAGCGTTCTCAAATATAGCGAGGCGAATTTTGATAGTTTTGTCAGTGCTGCTCGTGCCATTGGTTTAACTGCTTGTGTACAGTTAGTTGGTAATAGTGCCATGCTGAGTATACCGGGGATGATTTTGTGGGGATTTTTAGCAATGGCGATCGCCGCCCACAAATACTATCAGCATCAAAATACACATCATTAGGACTTACGCAAAAATTCTCAATCATAATTAAACGCAGATGGACGCAGATAAACGCAGATAATCTCATCTTCTGACAGCGCGGAACATCCCAAAGCGACAAAGACCTGTACCAAAAGCCAACCGCATTAATAGCAAAGTCGGAACTTCTCGCAGAGATTTAATTAAACCAGATATCCCAAAACGTACTAATCCCGCAGGTCGGGCTATTCCTTGCCAAATGGAATCTAACCAAGAAGGAAGTGTTGGTTGTGTCCAGTCTGCTGTTACTACTTCCCCCGCCACTAATTCCGTAGCCGCCAAAAGTTCAGAAAAACCTTCAATACTAGCAAAAGCCGGATGAGACCATTGATCTAGTAGTTGTTTCATTACGGGTTTTTCCCAAACATTCAGAGGGTTTTGGCGGTCGTCTCTTTGATTCCAATCAGCCACCACTAAAATTCCCCCAGGCTTTAACACCCGCATTAATTCTTTGGCGAAAATGGCTTTATTTGGCATATGGGGACCAGCTTCAATCGACCAAACCACATCAAAACTGGCATCAGGAAAGGAAAGCGCCATTGCATCATCTACCTGAAACTGGGCGTTCAGTCCATCGGGAGTTAATTCTTGGGCGCGTTGCACTTGTTGCGGACTGATGGTAATCCCTGTGACGGCGAAGCTATAATCCTTTGCTAAAATCCGAGTGCTACCCCCAATTCCACAGCCAACGTCTAAAACAGTTGTACCGGCGGGTAATTTATCTAAACCTCCCCAACGTACCATTTCATGCACAAAGTCTGATTTAGCGAGCAGAAAATCTTTGTGTTGTGGTGGGGAACCATAATGACCTAAGTGAATGTGTTCGCCCCAGTAAAACTCCAAAATCCCATCTTCTGTCCATTCATCGTAAGAATTAGCTACGGAGTTAGATGATTGATAACGGCGAGCTGTGACTAAATATAATATAGTTCCCAGGGCTAATAGTGCAGTGAGTAGTCCCAGGGCATAAAACAACCAAGTCATGGAAATCTGTCCTTAACATTGCTTAAAAATTCTATCCTATTCTCTCGGTTGTTGAATCTTGTGTGGATCAGGGCATCTTAAATTGGTAAAATTCAGGTTGCCGAAGCAGAGAACACTAAAAATATGGTAGCTAGTCCGACGAATTTAAATATTGCCGCTTTAGAAGCAGAATATACTCAAAAAACTCCCAGGGAAATTATTAAGTTTGCTCTGGAAACTTTTAACAATATCTGCATTTCTTTCAGTGGTGCTGAAGATGTGGTTTTGATTGATATAGCATCGAAAATTACTAAAGATTTCCGTGTTTTTACATTGGATACTGGACGCTTGCACCCGGAAACTTATCAGTTATTGGATCAGGTAAGAGAACGTTATGGGATTAAGTTAGAGGTACAATTCCCCGAAGCTGCGGAAGTCCAAGCTTTGGTAGAGGAAAAGGGCTTGTTTAGTTTTTATCAAGATGGTCACAAGGAGTGCTGCGGAGTTCGCAAAGTCAGACCTTTACGCCGCAAACTCAATACTTTGGATGCTTGGATTACGGGTCAACGGAAAGACCAAAGCCCTAGTACCCGTAATCATATTCCTGTGATGGAGGTTGATAGTGCTTTTTCTACTCCCGACCATGAATTAATTAAGTTTAATCCTTTGGCTAATTGGTCTTCTGCACAGGTGTGGGAATATATCCGGGCTTTGGATGTGCCTTACAATAAACTGCATGAGCGGGGTTTTGTGAGTATTGGCTGTGAACCTTGTACTAGACCTGTGTTACCTAATCAGCATGAACGGGAAGGCCGTTGGTGGTGGGAAGAGTCCACTATGAAGGAGTGCGGTTTACACGCGGGGAATTTAGAAAAATAGTTGAATGTATGCGATCGCTATCTGTTCCTAGAATACGCGATGATGGCGATCGCCTGCAACTTGACTTTAACGCCAATCATCAATGACAAAAACATCAGGACGATTGTATCCCGGTTCATTTGGTTGGTGCATTGCCACTCCAATAAAATCACTGCGAAAACCACGAGCTAACATTCTCAAGTATGCTTCTTCTCGGCTAGTATTCACCCCAGCTATTAAGCGAGACATTCCTAAAGTTGTTGTCAATGCTTCACATAAATCTAACAACTGTTCAAATAACTGCCCAGCATCAGAACCGGGACGGACTGCACCAAATCTCACAAAACAATTGTTACTTCCGGCTTCTGTACCAGCGCCTATATGACAAACGGCAAATCCTACTAAGCCAGTATCGTCCCATAAAAAAATTGTCTCACCCAGTCCTTGGTTTTCAACTGTCTGAATTTCTGATGATACATCTAGCCCTGGATAAATAGCATCGGTGAGTTGATAACTGGCTTTGAGACTGCTCGCACGTTCAACTAAGCTCATTTGGGAAAATCGAGTACCGGGAACTAATGGCTTTGTTGGTTGTACTACTGGTTTAGCTAAAATCGCAGTCAAAAAACGCAACCGAAAACCAAATTTTTGGTATATTGCGTGATTTTTGGGACTTTGAGCAAAGGTAAATAACCCTGTGAGTTGAGTATTTTGGGCAGTAAAATAGGCGATCGCAGATGCAATCAAACGTTTACCGACACCTTGATTCCAATAATCAGGATGAACACTTAAAGGGCCAAAATAACCGAAACTACCCCAATTCACCACTAAATTTGAACCAATTAATTTTCCATCTACCTCAGCAGCAAACACAGTCTTAGGGTCAGCTTGCCAACGGTGGGATATATAAGTCGCATCTCCATAAAATTGAGTTGGTTCTGGTAATCCCAGCAAAGTCCCAAAAGCTAACCGAAAGATATGGTCAGCTGGGGCTATTTCATCTCCGGCTAAAGAACGAATCAAGATATTCATAAGACTCACACCCAGGTTTTTTACAGAAAAATTATAAAACTATCTCGCCGATGAAAATCAGCCTCTACTCCTGGATGAGTTAAAGCCCAATAAGTAATATTATCAGTTTTATTTCTGATTACCGCAGTAATTGCTACTTCTATTTTTTGTTCTTGGCTGAAAATTTTACCCAAATCTACATCTAAAACCAGGGTTAAACTATCAGATTGCTTGTGAATAGTAAAGAGAAGGCTATTAAAAGCGGTTTCCTCCTGCATTTCTTGACGGTAGCCATCAAAATGATACACATTCCAATGTCCGGCGGGGGAAAGGTTAAACTCCCAATATTCTGCTGCATCTTTAATACCCAGGAAAAACTCAAAACAAGTATTTTCCCAGAGTTCATGCTGGCGCGCTGGTGTCTCTGATAAGGGAGGAATTACAAATGGCGTTAAATCTCCCAGTAGTTGGTAGCGCAAGCTGAGTTGATTTGCATAGCGGGTGATATTCCCTGTAATCTGCAAATTAGGTAAAGATTCCTGAGAAGGAAAGGGTTTTAGGTTAAATATCTGATTTTTCATCTCAAATCTGATTGAATACTTACGAAAGGCGAAAACCTGCCAAACCTTTGCTTTATCTTCCCTCCTCCCTACTCCCAGCCATATCATCTCAAATCTGCGATAATTTGGCGAATTTGTGTTTCTTGGGATTCTATACTTGCAGTTAGCTGAAACTGTACTAAAGCCCTGGCTAAGTTGTGTTCTGGATATTTAATTTTAAAGTAGACATCCCCGGCTAAATAGTCAGTCAAAAATCTTAGCCCTAACTCAAAGCTAATCAGACGAATAGCCGGGTAAATGTATATATAGTCATTCTCGGTGAGAAAAGCTTGGGCGACATCTAGATAACCCTGTAAAATTCCCTGACATAAATCTGTCTCAAATTTAACTTGTTCCCAGGATTCAGTTTCTTCTCCAGTGGGATTGCAACCTGAGCGCAAACAGTCGCCGATGTCGTAATGTACTAATCCTGGCTTCACGGTGTCCAGGTCTATAATGCTAACTGCCTTTTGGGTGACAGTATCAAATAAAACGTTATTAATTTTAGGGTCGCCGTGCATCAGGCGTAGGGGTAATTTGCCTGCGGCTTTGGCATTTTCTAAGATATCTGCAATGATGGTGCGATTGTTAACAAATTCTAAGCAATAATTAACCTCTGGGGATGATTGGCGCTGATGTGTGGTGAGAATTTGCTGGTACTGCTGCAAATAAATTGGTGTAATATGAAACCCTGGTAAAGTATCGGCGAGTTTGCTGGGGGGTAAATCGCTGATCAGATTGTGGAACATTCCCAAAGCATACCCAATTTCTGGGGCGTGGGAATTATTTGTTAAGGTGTCGAATGATTGGGCGTTTTCTATAAAGCTAATAGCCCGCCAGTAGCCGCCATTTTCATCTCTCCACAGGTTTTGATGATCTTGAGTTAATAACACACGGGGAACCTCCCAACGGCGATCGCCTGGGGTGCGGCTTTGTCGAATGCAAACATGATCTGTTAAAATCTGCATATTCTGCATTACCAGTGGCGGTTGCTGAAACACCTGGGTATTGATGCGTTGCAGCACAAAATGCTTTCTGTCTGGAGAATCCAAAGTTACCAAGAAAGTATCATTAATATTCCCATTTCCCAAAGATTGAATAGCCGTAACTTTCCCTGAAAACGTGAATTGTTCGGCTATAGCAATAAAATTCATCTCTGTTGTCATGTTCTTTGACCTACACTACTCCTCACGGATATTGCACAAAGGCAATAGGCGATATGGTAGCCTAAGTTTCACTACAGGTGAGTAGTGGGGAGTGGGGAGTGGGGAGTGGGGAGTGGGGAGTGGGGAGTGGGGAGTGGGAAGTGTGGGGAGTGTGTGAATTAAACTGACTTTAAAGCCAACGCCTCAAACTGTTTCCCACAAAGATACAAGGCACGGGGTACATGAAAACAACCCTTCCATTTACCACCCTTGAGATTTAACAATACTTCCCCACGGCGATTGAGATAACCAAACCATTCGCCATATTCTGGATCTGCAAAGTGTGACCAAGTATAATCATGGATTTTTTCATACCATTGCCAACACTGATCACGCCCAGTCAAGCGATAGCCCATTGCTAGTGCTACTAAAGACTCTAAATGCACCCACCACAATTTTTGATCCCATTCCAGTTGCTGGGGGGGATGACCTTGAGCATCCATAAAGTAATATAACCCGCCATACTCAGCATCCCAAGCAAAATTGAGGATATTTAGCACCACGTCAACGGCTTGGTTAATAGTCTGAGTATCGTTGTTTCGGTGGGCGATATCCATGATAAACCACATAGCTTCGATACCATGACCAGGATTGATTAACCGCCCTTCAAAGCAGTCAACGTGGGAACCGTCAGGGGCGACATTTTCATACATTAACCCCCGTTCCTGGTCGAAAAAATCTGTCATTACTTCTTTCACAGTGCTAGCCAGGACATTTTCCAGGGTTTCACTGGGTAGCAACCATGCCATTTCTAAAGTCAGGTTAGCTAAAATCATCGGTACAGCCAAAGATTTGAGGGGGCGTGTACCGGGATAGGTCTTGTTATATTTACCTTTGGGATGATCTTTGCGGCGCAACACATTATTATAGGCTTGCATTGCCACATCCTTCGCCCAATCTTTTCCAGAAGCTAAGGCGTATTGACTAAATGCCATCGCTGCAAAGCAATCAGAAAATATATTGTAGGGTTCCACCAGTGGTTGACCTGCACTGGTGAGGGCAAAGTACCAATTACCGTCGGTATCTCTGCCATATTGGGCGAGAAAATCAGCACCGTTTTGGGCAATTTTTAACCAGTCTGTCCGTTTTTCTAACTGGTTATATAGCATGGAAAAAGTCCACACTTGGCGATTTTGCAACCAGATAAATTTGTCTGTGTCGTAGACCTGACCCTCTCGATTCAGACAGGTGAAATAGCCGCCATGCTGCCAGTCGAGGGAGTATTTTTCCCAAAATGGTAGTACGTCATTGATCAGGGAATTTTTATAAAGTTCAGCTAGTGTTTTAAAGTCGTATGCCATAGATTGTCTGCCAAAACAAATAATTTCATTATTTTAAATGTAGACAGGTTTCATAGAAAGTCTCTACAGGGTTTTTGACTTAAATCCTCAGCCCAAAGTTATACAATTGACAGTTCTAACTGTTAGATAGTTGTCAAAACTTGACTTTATATAAATCAAATAATTCTCCTAATTGGCGCGTCACTATTTTTGCACCAGTGGCTTTGATGATTTTTTCCCACTCAGCTACAGGTTCTAGAAAGACTTCAGCGCCGAGATATGTTTCTAAAACTGCCCAATCTTCTGCTAAAGGATGTTCGGGGTTGAGGATATCAAACACAAAGTGTCCCTCTGGTTTTAAAACCCGCTTGACTTCTAGTAAGACGGCATTCCAATATTTTAAGGGAAAATAACAGCTGAATCCGGTGGCGATCGCCAAATCAAACTGGTCTGCTGAATAGTTTAATTGATGGGCTGGCCCCAACTCCACGCCTTTAAACAGTTTAGAATTTAATTGTGAACCACGAGAATTGAGAGTATCACGTGCCACAGTGCTAATTTCTTGCCCATAAAAATATCCTAGCCAATCCCGCCAGGGATAGATTAAAAAGCTGACACCACAGCCAATATCTAAACAGTGCTGATTTTTTTTCGGTTCAGCAATTTCCCAAAAAGGAGAAACAATTCGCCCAGATAACAACCCAGAAATCCATTCGTGATATATGGGCATTTCTTGTAATTCTGCGGGTAATTCTAAATCTTGCTTTTGATACTGTCGGTTAAAGCGATACCCCACCTGCGCCACTCTCTCCTGCCAGTTTTCTGAGTTATAGGGAGTTTGGGAGGGAAAAAGCTGAATTGGGTCTGGTGAATTACGCTTTTTAGACATTCTGTCTCTGCTGCTCCTAGAATATTTTCTGGTCAACTCCTAGTGTAGCGAAATGGAAACTGGTAAGAAAAAATCAAGCCTTTGAAAAATATCTTAATTTGCCAACAGGCTCAGAGGAAGCTGCGGTTCTGATTTTGGGTAGTGAACCCACACCATAGACGATTAGTGAGAGTCAGGCTGTGTTGTCTGATATGTGTTGTCTGATAAATTTTGTAGGATGAAACCTACAGCCTACCCATGAGTATTTACTCTGATCAAATTGACTGTAAAACCTGAGAAAGATGTTAAATATAACTGTTTAAGCTAAATTTTGCCGCTAAAATTCTGAAATAACCTATAAAGTAGCCAAACAAATTTTATGGTTTGGAAAATCAGAAGAAGTAAACTTGTAAGTGCGATCGCAGTTATTGGTATAGGTATGCTCCTTGGGTGTACAAAAGCAGAAAAAACTCAAGTATCTACTCCACCTCTAACTAGTCCTGAAATCAGCCAGCAGGTTCCACCGACTCCACAAACAACAGCTAGTAATAAACTTAATCAATTGCTAACAACTCGGCAATGTCCTGGTTGTAATTTCCAAGGCGTTGATTTAGAAAAAGCTGATTTAAGAGGTGTTAATCTCAGTAATGCTAATTTGAATGATGCTGATTTAACACAAGCTAACTTAAGCAATGCTAAACTTAGTGGAGCTAACTTAACCGATGCTGACTTAAAAGAAGCTAATCTGACTAGAGCAAATCTCAGAAATGCAAATTTTACTAGTGCTGATTTGGAAGATGCCATATTGACTAATGCAGATGTCAATGGTGCCAATTTTACAGGGGCAGATATAGAGGGCATAGTAGGTTTGAATCGATAAAGTATCGAAAAACCATTTCGCTTAACCTAGCAGTGGTAGGGGCGCAAGGTCTTGGACTCCTACCACGTGGTTTATTTACCTGAAAATAGCTGTAAATCCCAATTAACCCAAATCAAAAAGCAAAAACTCTGTGCCAATATCTGTACTGATTTCTAGTTTTTCTTCCCCAGTGATTTGCACGCCATCACCGGCTCTGAGTTCTTCTCCATTGAAAGTTGCGACACCTTGAGCTATTTGTAACCAAGCATAACGATTAGGTTTAACGTGATAATTCACAACATCTCCTGGTTCTAAAATAGAGGCATATAAATCAACATCTTGGTGAATTATTACTGCACCATCACGCCCATCTTTGGCAGCAATTAACCGTAGTTGACCCTGCTTTTCTGTGACAGAAAATGATTTTTGTTCATACCTGGGTGCTAATCCTTCCTTGTCTGGTAAAATCCAAATTTGCAGTAAGTGTAGTGGTTCAGTTTGCGAAGGATTAAATTCGCTGTGGGCGATTCCCGTTCCTGCGCTCATAATCTGTGCGTCACCAGGGCGAATGATGGAACCAGTACCTAAGCTATCTTTATGCTCAACTGCACCTGATAGGACATAGGTGAGAATTTCCATATCGCGGTGACTGTGGGTAGGAAATCCCCCACCAGGGGCGATGCGGTCATCATTAATTACCCGCAGAGTGCGAAATCCCATGCGATCGCGATCGTAAAAACTGCCAAAGGAAAATGTGTGATGACTATCGAGCCAGCCTAACTGAGCATGACCACGAGCATTTCTATCATGAATTAAATAGTTAATTGTGTTTTGTGACATAATTTCACCTGCTTGAGAAAGTTTACTTTTTTATTAGTCTGTTGATTTGAATACATTAATTTTTCACTTGTTTAAATCATAAGATACATACCTCTCAAATGAAAAGTACGCACTGAAAAGTAATGTAGTTACCAAAAAGAAACTACTCAGTTATGTTAGTCATCAATTATCTGTATATTTAATTTCTCTAAGTTGCGCTAGTAGCGGCTAATTTATGATTTATAGCAACCGCAAAGGACGTTAGGACATAAATTGATCATAAAAGTTATACACCGAAAGGCTTTTACCCTACTCCCTACTCCCCAGCTATAACTGTATGTGCGATCGCCAATAAACCCAGTCTGGGGATAAACTGGGCTACTACACAGATACAGTCCAGCGAACTGGACTAATACAAAATCAAGGTTTTGTTTGTTTAGCCGCGACTAACCGTCGCCACGGCTGTTTTTCAAACTTATCTCAAAACCGATGTCTTTTGATGACTCACAGTGTTACCGTTATGATTTTGAATTTCTGCTACTTGCAAATGAGCATCTAAGAACCAAAGACGTTTATCAATGGTGCGGGAAATTTCTGTGTAAAGATCGGCGGTATCTGCATCGCCTAATTTATCAGTTCTGGCGATCGCATCTCTGATATGCTTACCATAGAGACTAAAACGATCTGCCAACGCCGCTACATGGTCTTGACCTTGTAAAATATTGCTAGGATATTCCGGTAAAATAGAATTATTAGCCGCAGCCCTTGCTGTTCCTAAAGCATAACCACCCAAAGCGGTGACACGTTCCGCAACCATATCAACATACTCTTCTAATTCACCTGCTAGCTCATCAAATAATTCGTGCAGTTGAAAGAAGTCACTTCCCTTCACATTCCAATGGGCTTGCTTCGCCTGGGTTTTCAAATCCAGAGTAGCTGCTAAAGTCTGATTGAGAATTACCACAATTTGCAATCGCGTTTCCGCAGGAATATCAATGCGAGTAGGGTAAAGACGAGATGTTAGGGTGTTGTTATTAGTCATTAATTCTGTCTGAATTACACAATACAAATACTTTACAGATAGTCAATGACTTTTTGTAACTCTCTCTGGGTAGATGTGTTTAATATGTGAATCCCTTCTTTTGTCGATTTCAATTTTTTATATAAATTAAATATTCTCAATTAAATAAATAAAATTACTTTGATATTAATCGCGCTGAATTTCCGACTCAGACAGGCGATCGCCGATTATTTAATTAGAGGAAATCATCAATATAATATCTTCAATTTGACTATTTTTATCAAAATATTGTAGATTTCTAACTATACCCAAAGAAATATTATTTTTATGAATTACAACGTTATCTATGATGGAAATTGTAATCTCTGCGTTACCCTAGTGCAGTTACTGGAAAAATTAGATCAGGGAAAACTGTTTCGCTATACCCCCATGCAAGATGAAGAAACATTGGGACAGTGGGGAGTTACAGCCCTAGATTGCGAACAGGGAATGATTTTAATTGATGGTAATGCACCCGCAAGGCGTTGGCAAGGTAGTGATGCGGCTGAGGAAATTGGGCGATTGTTACCGATGGGAAATATATTTGTAGAAGCTTATCGGGCGTTACCTGGGATGAAATGGGTAGGCGATCGCTTCTATGAACAAATCCGCGATAACCGCTATACTCTCTTTGGGCAGCGTCCAAGTACCTATCAATCAGCCTATTGTGTCGATGGTAGCTGCAAAACTGAGAATTACCAATAATTACGGCTTTTGGGATTACCCAGAAATCAATTCTCCAACTTCGACTTTCTCCTGCTCTTAGGTGATTTCGGGTTTTCTTATTTGCAAGTTTTTTTGTCCTACACCACAACATTAAAGTAATTTATGAAAATCAAATTTCGCTTACTAATTGGTTTAATAATTGGTTTTACCTTGGGATGCTCCCCAAAGACTCTTGTTGCTCCTTCTGTAAATGCTAAAAGCTTTAGCGCTTGGTGTCAGCAAAAATCAACCTTAGCTCCAGAAACAAGACATACGGTTGAGATTTTGTTGCGAAAGGCTGATACTCAAAACTGCGATCAGGCTAACGAAAGGCTTACCAAGTTGACTTATCTCGACCTTGATTCCAATAAAATTAGCGATATTCAGCCATTATCGGCGCTGACTAATTTGACTGAGCTCAATCTCTACTCTAATCAAATTAGTGACATCCAGCCATTATCGGCGCTGACTAATTTGAAGCGTCTGATGCTCACTCATAATCAAATCAGTGACATCCAGCCATTATCGGCGCTGACTAATTTGACTGATCTCAGTCTCGACTCCAATCAAATCAGTGACATCCAGCCATTATCGGCGCTGACTAATTTGATTTATCTGACGCTCAACTCCAATCAAATCAGTGAAATACAGCCATTATCGGCGCTGACTAATTTGGGTGATCTCAGTCTCACTTCTAATCAAATCAGTGAAATCCAGCCATTATCGGCGCTGACTAATTTGAGGCTTCTGAGGCTTGGCTCCAATCAAATTAGTGAAATACAGCCATTATCGGCGCTGAATAATTTGGCTGATCTCAGTCTCCACTCCAATAAAATCAGTGAAATCCAGCCATTATCGGCGCTGACTAATTTGAGGCTTCTGACGCTCCGCTCCAATCAAATTAGTGAAATACAGCCATTATCGGCGCTGACTAATTTGACTCATCTCAGTCTCGACTCCAATCAAATCACTAAAATACAGCCATTATCGGCGCTGACTAATTTGACTGATCTCACGCTTGACTCCAATCAAATCAGTGAAATACAGCCATTATCGGCGCTGACTAATCTGACTACACTCTGGCTCAACTCCAATAAAATCACTAAAATACAGCCATTATCGGCGCTGACTAATTTGAAGCATCTAATGCTCACTTCTAATCAAATCAGTGAAATCCAGCCATTATCGGCGCTGACTAATTTGACTTTCCTCGCGCTCTACTCCAATAAAATTAGTGACATCCAGCCATTATCGGCGCTGACTAATTTGACTGATCTCAGGCTCGAATCCAATCAAATCAGTGAAATCCAGCCATTATCGGCGCTGACTAATTTGAAGCGTCTGGAGATGTCTAATAACCCGATCGCACCCCAGATCTGTCCTGTAAAACCAGCGTCGATCTGTACCTTTAATTAATGTTAATTAGTGGGAATTTATCTGGTTTGAAGCTATGTGGTATGGTCGCATCACTCCAATGAAATTTCCTGCGCGAAGGAGAACTTTCTGGAACAAAGTTAAACACTGGCTTGATTAAACACCTCTAAAATGTGGCGACAAATCTGCTTGAGTTTGTCCCCCACTTGTGGCGAAGGTTCAGACTTACCCACAAAACTCCAATTTTCCACTGTAGACAGTCGCCAAGCTTCACCGCGATGATCAAACCCAGCCACCTCTAAACCAATAGCCCGTCGTGAGTCATTTATGGGGTCTTGATAAAAGCGGATTTGAATCAATATACTCCGACTGCGCCAAGATTTGCTGATTCCGGGAAAATGAAAGCCGATGTCTATAGAATCTGGATCTAACAAATCTCTGGTTTCTGGGTCATCCTTCCAGGGTTTGAGATCCGATTTAGCATCAGGAAACTCGAATTTAAACAAATTCACTACAGTAGCAATCTTGCTGGCCAGTTCAAGATTTGTTGCTTGTTCAGATGCGTTCACGAAAAAAACACTCCTATATTTTGCACATCTAGAGGGGATGTGACGACAGAAAACCGCCAGAAGGCTTATTATATTGGTGTTTTAGCTTATCAACACCATTGGGATTTCGCAAATATAAGATTAGGCTTCCTCACAATTTCGCTATTTTGAGTAATTATACTGAATTTTTCCCAAAACACCCAGTAACTAGGCTGTTCCACAACAATATCTGCCTTGATTACCAAAATTTCCAGGAAAATCCCTTGGCAATTAGAACTATCGATTACCGCAACGATCTAAAATTACACTGTAAATGGGCATACACAAAAAAATTAAGTTCAGTTTATGGCGCGTCACCGCTCGATTTTTTCTCTGATTTTAGTATTATTGGCAACATTCCTCATTAGTTGTGGTGGACCGAGTGCTGCAATTGCACCTCCAACTTACACAGCAATTCAACTAGAGAGAATTGAGGAATATGTTCCCAAAATTCAGGCTGTGCGCGATCGCGCCGCCGAATTAAAAACCCTGATCAACAAGAAAGATTGGATTGATGTCAGTAATTTCATCCACGGTCCAATGACAGAAGCCAGGTTGAGCATGACATATATTATTCCCAACCTGTTACCTTCAGCCCAACCCACAGCACGGCAAAAAACGCGAGATTTACTTAACCACTTAGTTAAAATTGATCAAGCTGCGGGAGAAAGTGATACTCAACTAGCCTTGATTAACTACCGAGAAGCAATGGAAGACATTGATCAGTTCTTCAAACTGCTTCCTGATACAAATGCAGAAGCCTAAGTAACTGAGGCGACTAATTAAAATGGGTAGAGGGAAACTTGTTATTGATTTTCTCTCTACCCTTTCATCATTATTTATACTCGTTAAATGTTCTAGCTGTCTTTTCTAAGCATAAATCCGCAGCTATTAAATCAATACCATCAATAATTTTACTGGGTTCGACAATTCGCAAAGCAGTAAAACATTTGTCTCGATAATTTGGGTTATTTTGGAAAAAGGATATCGCTTTTTTTAAAGGTTCAATCACTGGATACGCTGTTTCTGCTTTCTCAATAGCCTCTCTAGGAATTGGAGACTTGAGCCTTTGGACGGCTAAATCAATTAAATCTCTCGACTCTACCGAAGAATCATTCCATCTGTCGGAATTAGCTAAAAGTTTTTCAGCAAAACTGTCAATTTCATTTAAGCATGGGACGGGGGACCAACTGGGAAAATCTGGTTCTCCCAATTCGATGCGTCCTTCCATAATAATTTCAAATTTAATCAGAGTTTCATCAACTATAATTGCAAATCTTACCCCATATTGGTCAGCTTTAATTTCTCCGCACAATTCGAGGTTATTTTGAGTATTAAATAGAGCATTATACTGATTTTCAGCTAATTGTTGTCGCAATAACCGATAGCCAGTCCCAGTGGAACAGAGAAAATCTATATCTTTGCTTAATCTATATTCACCATGATTTAAACTTACCAGAGTGCCACCGCCAAAATATGCACCACACTCTAATAAAAAATTAGCCTTTAATTGATTAATAACTGTTAAAATTTTTTGATGAAATTCCTTCTCAAACATTTGCGATCCTAACCATGAATTATAGTATTGAGCTAACCGTTGCACAAAGAAGGCTTCTGTTTGGCTCAAATCCCCTAAAACTCCTCGATAATGCCAACCTCGTTCATATATTCTCAGCATTTCTAAAAGGGTAAGATTTTCTATATCTTCTCTTTGCCAACATAATCTTGATAAAAAGGGCAACTTTTGGGGAATTTGAATTTGAGGTTTAATTAACATAGGTAATATAAATAGGTGTGAAATACGTGATCAATGCACCTCCAAAATACTAAATACTGTCATGTTTGATGGCACATACTAGTTTAGCAGCATCTTAGTGGATTAATTAAAAGCCATCGTAGCCGGGGAACCTCAAACCCAATTTTTCGATAATTATCACAAAGAAACAGAGAAAAAATACCTCATTTAACGCCTCCCAGTATTGGTTGTGGCAGTGGTGGCGGTGCTGGTGACAGTTGGTAAATGTTATTTTCCGTAATTCCTCGCCCATGAATTGATGTATTAATTAAGAGTCAATTCAGACTGATATCTGATAGGGGAAAATATGAAATTAACTTTCCTACAACCAAAACGAATTTTTCTGTTAGGTATATTTTCAGCATCTATAGTTCTTGCACCGTTGTCTAGCCTTGCCTTAAAGGTGGAAGAAGTGCCAAATCCTCGACAAGTATCGGGTGGTTGGGTGACAGATATGGCAGATATTCTCAACGATGAAACAGAAGCCCAAATTAATCAGATGATTGCTGATTTAGAGGCGAAAAATGGTACAGAAATGGCTGTAGTCACAGTACCCACAACTTCCCCAGCACCTTCACCCAAAAGTTTTGCCACGGAGTTATTCAATCATTGGGGAATTGGTAAACAAGGAGAAGATAATGGTGTATTATTTCTGATATCGGTGGGCGATCGCCGAGTCGAAATAGAAACTGGTTACGGTATTGAAGCCATTTTACCTGATGCCAAAGTCGGCAATATTATCCAGAGTCAAATTATCCCTTATTTCAAAAAAGGAGATTTTGCAGGTGGTACGCTGGCAGGAAGCAAAGCATTAATAGTAGTTCTCAACTCGAATGAAGCATTATCTGATAATCAGGCAATACTTCCAAGCACTCAAAGAACCCCATCTGACACAGGCTACCTTGAGATATTTATATTAGGACTTACTTCAGGCGTAGGTTTGATTGTAATGCAAGTTCTAGGAAAACTACTGGATAAGATTTTCTCATATATTATATTTATCTTAAATCGTCCCCGAAAAATACTTATTGCACCAAAAGGGCGCAGTTGTAAAAAGCAAGGGAATTACATTTTTTTGTGTGCTGATTGCAAACAACCAATGGAGAAAGTAGACTATGATACAGTCCAATCATGTCTGAGCAAAGAAGAACAAGAACTAAATAGTTTTAAATTTCAGGGTTGGAGATGTCCTAGTTGTTCTCAGCAAAACATTGATAATAAGTTTCATATTGTCGCTATTAAGTATCGTATTAGTAGCGGTGGGGGTAGTTATGGTGGAGGTAGTTATGGCGGTGGGGGTAGTTATGGTGGAGGTGGTGGAAGTAGTGGTGGTGGAAGTAGCGGCGGCGGCGGTGCTGGTGGGAGTTGGTAAATGCTATTTTCCGTAATTCCCCATCGATGAATTGATGTATTAATTAAGAGTCAATTCAGATTATGTCTGATAGGGGAAAATATGAAATTAACTTTTCTCAAACCAAAACGAATTTTTCTGTTAGGTATATTTTCAGCATCTATAGTTCTTGCACCATTATCTAGCCTCGCCTTAAAGGTGGAAGAAGTACCGAATCCTCGACAAGTATCGGGTGGTTGGGTGACAGATATGGCAAATATTCTCAACGCAGATACTAAAGCCGAAATTAATCAGATGATTGCTGATTTAGAGGCGAAAAATGGGACGGAAATTGCTGTAGTCACAGTACCCACAACTTCCCCAGCACCTTCACCCAAAAGTTTTGCCACGGAGTTATTCAATCATTGGGGTATTGGTAAACAAGGAGAAGATAATGGTGTATTATTTTTGATATCTGTGGGCGATCGCCGAGTAGAAATAGAAACTGGTTACGGTATCGAAGCTATTTTACCCGATGCCAAAGTCGGTAATATTATCAATAGCGAAATTATCCCCGAATTTAAACAAGGTGATTTTGCAGGTGGAACACTGGCGGGAACCAAAGCATTAATAGTAGTTTTAGGTTCTGATTCTCAGCCCCCAGGATTATTTACTAGAATCATTCAATCTATTGTTGGTGGCTTTGGGGTTTCATCGGATTTATTACTATTCCTACTTTTGATAGTAATGACAGAATTATCAGTCATTGGTTTGTTCTTTTTCAACCGATTCATATACGAAAGATCGCGGATAACTCTTTTACATCCAGAAGACAGGACAAGAAGAAAACAAGGTTATTATGTTTTTTGCTGTATTGAATGTAAGAAACGCATGAAAAAAATAAATTTCAAAAGCGTTGCACCACATCTCAACATCAAGGAACAAACAGCACTAAAGTTAGGTAGTGTCCAATTTGAAGGGTGGCAATGTCTCACTTGCTCTCAGCAGTCAACTGGTAGAGGATTTCATTTAATTGGTCTGGAAAGTAATTTATATAAGTTTGCCATCTGCCCTCACTGTAAAGAATACAGCACTTCCGTCTGTTATGAGGTACACTTAATTAAGATATAAATACTTTA
>NZ_CAWUOL010000027.1:0-51447 GCF_963923915.1 Nodularia chucula CCY0103
TGCCTTGCATTATATTATTTCAGTCAGTCACCACTATTAATCTACTAGACTGAAAGTAGTTGCCATGCTGGGATAGATTCCCATAAAATCGATGACTGAACAAACTCCTAGAATATGTATCCTTGGTGGAGGCTTTGGTGGTCTCTACACCGCGCTGCGTTTAAGCCAGTTACCTTGGGAAAACGACGAAAAACCCGAAATTGTCCTAGTTGATCAAAGCGATCGCTTTATTTTTACACCTTTACTGTACGAATTACTCACAGGAGAATTGCAAACCTGGGAAATTGCGCCTCCTTTTGTAGAACTCCTGCAAAATACAGGTGTACGTTTTTGTCAAGGAATTGTATCCGGAATTGACACTGAGGAAAAAAAGGTACAACTACAAGATAATACAGAAATTCCCTATGATCGCTTAGTATTAGCTTTGGGTGGAGAAACACCATTAGATATTGTTCCCGGTGCTAGATATTATGCTTACCCATTCCGCAATCTTACTGATGTCTATCGTTTAGAACAACGATTGCGAGTGCTAGAAGCATCAGCAGCAGACAAAATTCGTGTAGCGGTTGTTGGTGGTGGTTACAGTGGTGTAGAATTAGCCTGTAAATTAGCTGATAGATTAGGAGACAGGGGACGTTTCCGGCTAATTGAAGTCAACGACCAAATTTTACGCACTTCTCCAGAATTTAACCGCGAAGCAGCCACCAAAGCATTAACAGCCAAAAAAGTATTTCTAGATTTAGAAACTAAAGTTGAATCCATAGAAGAGGAGACAATTTCCCTAGAATATAAAAATCAGGTAGATACAATTCCTGTAGATTTAGTAATTTGGACTGTAGGAACCAAAGTTGCACCTGTAGTTAAATCGATGGATTTACAGCACAATCAGCGTGGTCAAATTACGACTAATCAGACTTTACAAGTTGTAGAACATCCAGAAATATTTGCCTTGGGAGATTTAGCCGACTGTTGTGATGCTGAAGGTCAACAAGTCCCAGCCACAGCCCAAGTTGCTTTTCAACAAGCTGATTATACTGCATGGAATATCTGGGCTTCTCTGAGCGATCGCCCTCTGTTACCCTTCCGTTACCAGCCATTAGGAGAAATGATGGCATTAGGTAAAGATAACGCGACTCTCACTGGTTTAGGTATAAAGTTAGATGGTTCCTTCGCTTACCTGGCGCGTCGTCTAGCTTATCTCTATCGGATGCCGACTTTAGACCATCAACTCAAAGTTGGTTTTAATTGGCTAGTTCGTCCGATCATAGATACACTTTCACAGTAGAATTTGGTATATTCACCAAGGGTTCAAATCACAATTTACAATTAATAATACAAAGTTTGATGGAACGACCGCAAGTTATTCTGGTAGATGCTGTCGGCACACTCTTCGGCGTAAAAGGCAGTGTGGGAGAGGTTTATAGTCAAATAGCCCAGGAATTTGATGTGCAAGTCGCACCAGAAGTATTGAATAACAAATTTCTGGAAAGCTTTAAAGCTGCACCCGCTCCGATATTTCCTGATGCAGAGTTACATGATATTCCTCAACGAGAGTTTGATTGGTGGCGCAAAATAGCCTTCAATACTTTTAAAAGTGCAGGTGTGCTACCCCAATTTTCTGATTTTTCCAGTTTTTTTAGTGAACTGTATATTCACTTCGGCACTGCTGAACCTTGGTTTATTTATCCCGATGTCTTGTCATCTTTAAAAGAGTGGCGACAAAATGATATTCAATTAGGAATAGTGTCTAATTTTGATTCCCGAATTTTTTCAGTATTGGAAAGTTTAGAATTGAGTGGTTATTTTCGCTCAGTGACTATTTCTACTCAAGCTCGTGTGGCTAAACCTGATCCCCAAATTTTTGCGATCGCGTTAGAAAAACATGATTGTCTACCCTCGGCTGCATGGCACATTGGCGATAGCATCTTTGAAGATTATCAAGGAGCGAAAGCAGCAGGTTTAAGAGGTATATGGATTAATCGCCCAGGAAACTCTTAACAAGAAACCCACCCCCAAGCCCTTCCCATATCAAAGGTTTATCCTTTTCTTCCGCCCGTTGCGGGGGGATTAAGGGGGGTGCGAGGAGGGGAGATCAAACAAAAGTTTGGCATATTTTCGCGTTTCGTAAAAGGGAAACTTGGGGGAATTATTGCAAAAATGGGCGGGCTAACATAAAACTACATATAGATTTAGCATCCACCGCCTCACCTTGCAGGATAGCTGTATGAAATTCATCAGGAGTCATCAATACAGTTTCCATGTCTTCATCTGCATCTTGTTTGGGTGGGGTTTCTAACTTAACTAAATCTCTTGCTAAAAAAGCATAAATAATTTCGTCAGAATAACCTGGGGCTAGAAAAAACTCCCCTAATTTATCCCATTTTTGCGAAGTATAACCGGTTTCCTCCTCAATTTCGCGCTGTATTGTTTCTAGGGGATCTTCGTTCAGTTCCAGAGTGCCGGCGGGAAACTCTAATATCCTTCCCTGAATGGCAAAACGATACTGGCGAACGAGTACCAGTTTACCTTCTGCTGTCACTGGTACAGCTAAGGCTCCTCCAGGATGACGAATACATTCCCAATCTCCTACTGCTTTATTGGGTAAACGCAGGCGATTCACTTCAAAATCAAACTTGCGTCCTTTGTAAAACAAGCACTGCTTGAGTAATTGTGGTAATTCTCTACCTAATGGCATGGTTAATTTCTATTACAGGTACATAGATATACACACAGCGTGTAATTTGTCAAATCAGTATTTTTTACATTTATTTTGGGTAACTTTAATAGCTGCTGCATAACTCTACATCAGAACAGTCTACCTCTTTTACTAGATCTTTAATCACATATCCAGAAATTGGTTCTACCCAATCTGGGGCAATTTCTGCCAAGGGGATTAAGACAAAGGCTCTTTCTACCATTCGGGGATGAGGAATTTGCAGGTGAGGAGTATTTATGATTAAGTCATCAAATAATAACAAATCTAAATCAAGCGATCGCGCCCCCCAGCGCTGTTGACGCACCCGCCCAAATTTTTGTTCTGTGGCTAATAATGTCTCTAATAATAAATCTGGTGACATTGTTACTTGCAAAATGGCACAGCCGTTTAAATAATCAGGCTGCGGTGGTCCCACGGCTTTCGTGCGATACCAACTAGATTTAGTTTGCAATTTAATTCCCGGTGTTTGGGCTAATGTCTTGATAGCCTCTTCTAAAATCCGATATGAATCACCAATATTACCACCAAGGGCAATGGCACAAACCGCAACTCCACCAGATTTGTTGAATGAATTTATGGGGTTTAACAATGACTTAGATGTTTAGAAATATTTCAATACTCACACAAAAACGTTTTCGTATTTTTTAATTCATTTAATTACATATAGGGTAATATACTAACACAAGTATGGTGTGCTGACCCCAAGATTTTTGATAATAGTTAAATTTCAGGTACTTTAAAAATAGGCATTTGTGTGGGAAAGCTCACCTCCTAGTTCCAGGCAAAATCAACAAATTATAGAAACTCTTTCTCAATAGAGAAAGGGCTATTAATTCCTGATGATCATGAGAACAAGGAAGTCACAAATGAGAGATTACCACTGACAAAATTTATGAGTACAAGGCAGTTCTGGAGTCAAATCAACAGTGTTTCTTCTAGTATCACCAGGATGCTGAGAAGGTGCGATCGCCCCTGTTATCGTCAGGTGTGGTTTTGGACAAGCGTAAGTGTAACTGCAACTATTAGTGGTAGCATATTTGCTTCATACTACTTGATCAACCGAATCGATCAAAGTTTGCCAGATAGATCAGCACTAAAAGTAGTTAGTCGGGCCGAAACCTTGACTATCAAAGCTGTTGATGGAAGTATTTTACAGCAACAAGGGGAAGCTACCAGAGAAAGGTTAAGGCTAGAAGAAATACCCGAATCACTCCAACAAGCTTTTATTGCCTCAGAAGATCGAAGGTTTGCCAATCATCATGGTATCGATCCTCAAGGAATTGTCAGAGCAGCTGTGAAGAATGTGCGATCGCAAAGTGTGATCCAAGGTGGTAGCACCATCACCCAACAACTAGCCAGAATACTCTTCCTCACACAAGATCGGACAATTTGGCGCAAACTCAAAGAAGTGCGTCTAGCTCAAAAACTAGAGCAGGAATTAACTAAAAACGAGATATTAGAACGTTATCTCAACTTAGTTTATTTAGGCTCAGGAGCTTATGGTGTAGCAGATGCCGCCTGGGTATACTTCAGTAAACCAGTATACCAACTCACACTAGGGGAAACAGCGATGTTGGCTGGATTAGCACCCGCACCCAGTTTATATTCCCCCATCCAAAATCCCACACTGGCCATCCACAGGCGTAATTTAGTGTTGCAACGGATGTATGAAGACCAATTAATTACAGCCACCGCCAGACAAGCAGCTAGCACCGAAACTCTCAACCTGAATAGCAGTTTTCCCAAACGGTTACAAGTAGAATCTCCCTACTTCACCAGTTATATCCTTAAAGAATTACCAAAATATGTTTCTCCAGAATTGCTCATGCAAGGAGGATTACTAGTAGAAACCACCCTGAATCCCACTTGGCAAGAAGCCGCAGAAGCCGCAGTCAACAAAACCCTGCAAAACCAAGGACGGAGGCAGAAGTTTAATCAAGGAGCATTAGTAGCCATAGACCCCCGCAACGGTGAAATTCAGGTAATGGTGGGCGGAAAAGACTTTAGTAAAAACCAGTTTAATCGGGCTACCCAAGCCCAACGTCAGCCAGGTTCGACATTTAAAAGTTTCGTTTATGCCGCAGCGATCGCCACAGGCAAAAGCCCCAACAACAGCTACCTAGATGCACCTTTCATCGTTGATGGCTACGAACCACAAAACTATGCTAGAACCTTTCGCGGCTCCATGACCATTCGAGATGCCCTCAGCCGTTCCATTAACGTCATAGCCGTCAAAGTATTGATAGATACAGGATTTCAACCAATTATTAATACCGCTCAGAATTTAGGGATTAAATCACCACTCCAGCCCACCTACTCCTTAGCCCTCGGCGCGCATGAAACAAACCTACTAGAATTAACCAACGCTTATGGCTCCTTTGCCACTCAGGGATTACACATAGAAGCTCATGGCATTCGCCGTATCCTCGACCGTCAGGGAAACGTAGTCTGGTCAAATAACTCTCAACATCAGCGAGTCCTGGACACCACCACCGCCGGCATTATGACCTGGATGTTACGCCACGTTGTCGAATCCGGCACAGGTAGACCAGCCCAATTAAAAAATAGACCTGTTGCGGGTAAAACTGGAACCTCCGACGAATCAAGGGATTTGTGGTTTATTGGATACATACCCCAAATAGTCACAGGTGTATGGCTAGGTAATGATAATAACCAGCCCACTTCCGGTGCAAGTAGCAGTGCTGCTGTGACTTGGAGAGAATTTATGGAACAAGCAGTAGAAGGAATGCCGATAGAAAAGTTTCCTGAACGACCGAAACTAGAAGGGCGGGTAGGTAGCATTAAAGCCGAACCAATCAAACCCAAATCAATCCAGCATGGTTCTATTTCCCCTCCGACAAACCAGCAGTCATCACCCACATCACCTAATGTGAGGCTTTCATCTCCTTCGCCAAGACGTTCACGTCCACAACCCTCCAGCGCCTCTCCCCCTCGCAGACAGCCTAGAAGAGTACAATCAAATCCTGCACCCAGTACCAAAACTCCCCAAACTTCACCCCCTCCCAGCAATACTTCTCCTCCCGCAACTTCCCAACCTTCATGGAGAGAGAGACTTAGACCTGGATCAAGTTCTACCGATGACAATTAGTGGGGTAGAGAACAGGGAACAGGGAACAGTTTTATATCTATATCTTGTTGCAGAAGTGTTGAGGACATAAACTGCAATTAAAGAGTTTTAAGCCCACTTCCCACACTCCCCACACTCCCTACTCCCCACTCCCTACTCCCCAATTAACTTCCAAAATCTCTGTAGCCTTTTCCGCCGAAAGCGCTTTGTAAAAAAGAAACCCTTGGACATCCTCACAATCTATTGATGCCAAAAAATCTAATTCTTCTTGATTCTCTACCCCTTCGGCCGTTAATCTCAATCCGAGACTACGCCCCAAACTGACGATCGCCTGCACAATATGAGCAACTTTCACATCCTTAGTTAACTGACGGATGAAAGATTGATCAATTTTTAAATTGTGAAATGGTAACAGTTGGAGACGAGAGAGGGAAGAATGACCAGTACCAAAGTCATCAATAGAAAGATGAACGCCCATATCAGCTAAATGCTGCAACACATTGGTTGTAAAGTCTAAATCTTCAATGGCTATAGTTTCTGTAATTTCTAATTCTAACAACTCCGGTTTTAAACCAGTCTGTTCTAAAATATTAGCGACTATATTCACTAGTTTGGGTTGGCGGAACTGTTTAGGAGATAAATTAACGGCAATGGTCAACGGTGGTAGTCCTGCTGTCTGCCAAATTTGATTCTGAATGCAGGCTGTCCGTAATACCCATTCCCCTATAGGGATAATTAATCCAGTTTCTTCAGCTATGGGAATGAAAACACTGGGTGCGATTACTCCCATATCTGGATGGTGCCAACGTAATAATGCCTCCATACCAGTAATCTTTCTAGTTTTAATATTTACCCTGGGCTGATAATGTACCGTTAATTCTTTCCGTTCTAGGGCATAGCGTAAACTCTTCTCGAAAGTCAAAAGTTCCGGGTTTTTGGTATTTAAACTGGTTGTATAAAACTGGTAGTTATTCCTGCCTTTATCTTTGGCATAATATAACGCAGTATCTGCGTGTTTAATTAAAGTTTCGCCATCAGGACTGTGTTCATCAAATAGGGCAATACCAATACTGGCACTGACATAAAGCTCGTGTCCATCCAAATGAAATACATTTTCTAAAGATACTAAAATTCTTTGTGCAATCTGGCAAATCTCTTCCAGATATGTCATTCTAGGTAGTAGAATTGTAAACTCATCTCCTCCCCAGCGAGCAATAGTATCCCCGCTTCTCAGGGAATCTTTGACTCTTTGAGCTACTGCTTGTAACAATCGATCTCCCAAAGTGTGACCCAATGTGTCATTGATAACTTTAAAACGATCTAAATCCAGAAACATCACAACTAAACTTTCACCGTTACGGAGAGAATTGGGTAAAGCTATATCCAGCATTTCATTAAATAACAGCCGATTGGGTAATCCAGTCAGGACATCGTGCAGAGCCTGAAAACGGATTTTTTCTTCCACTTGCTGACGTTGCCAAGCCGCACTGATACTAGCAGCCATTGTCAATAGTGTAGATTCTTCATGGTTTGACCACAGGCGTTCCGTTGAACAATCTGCCAAGCCCAGAAAACCCCAAAAATTTTCCTCTAGCCGCAGGGGTAATAGCAGTAAAGATTGGATTTTGTCTGAGGAAAGTAATTCTTGCTCAGATGGGGGCAATTTTGTGATTAGTCCCTTAATGGGTTCTCCCCCAGATAGGACATTATACCAACGTTCTAATCCTGTTGACTGATAGGATTGATTGTGCCATTGGTTGAAGGTTGAGGGAGTTTTCTGGTTTGTCCACTCACACTTGAGGTTAACTACTATTTTTCCTGGAACTGCATTAATATCGTTAGTAAAAAGATAAACGCGATCTACGTTGGCTGCTTCACCTAACACAGCTAATGCTTTTTCAATAGCTATTTCGTAGTTCATTTCCACAAGTAAATAATTAACCGCTTCAGCAACAGCTTGTAGTAAGCGATCGCGTTGCTTGAGTTCGGCTTCAGCTTGTTTTTGCGCTGTAATATCTCTAGCAATAAAAGTTCTAATTAAATAACTCTCTGGAAGAAAATGTACTGATTGTTCAAAATATTTTTCTCCCACCTGTATTTCCCGCAGAAAAGGATTTTCTTGATTATTCACCACTAAAGTGATTAACCCTTTAATAGTCGGGTGGTCTTTCCCCATTTGCCTAATTCCAGGAAATTCCACAGAGGCTGCTGGATTTAAATAAGTCACCTTCCCCCTTAAATCCAACTCAATAATAGGGTTAGGAATTAATTCTGGAAAAGAAGCTAGACGAGCTAAAGCTGTATCATTCGATCCTTCGGAATCAGGATTCAGCACTAGAGTTTGAAGATTACCTATAGAGTTGGTTTGTTCTGTCAAGAAATGCGATGGGTCTTCAGCTTGACAAAATGCCTGAAATTCTGCTTCACAAAGGTTAGAAACAGCATAATATTTAGCTTGGGCTTGATAATCCCCAAATGTAATGATGTCTCCATGCTTGAGGTTATGAGAGAAGCATTTACTGCCATTGACTAATAAGCCATTACTACTACCTCTGCCTGAAAAGTTACCATCTATAATCCGAAAACTACATTGGTCAGTTTCGGGAATAGTTACCCGCAATAAAATGGCGTGTTGTCTGGATACTAAAGGAGAATTGAGGACGATAGAGTTTTTACGATGCCTTCCCAGAGAATAAGTAGCCTCTTGAAGGGGTATCGTCTGCTTTCTTTCCAAGTCTTTGACGACTAACAAATGGCGTATTTTTTTTCGTTCATTCACTGGCATTGCTCATCCTTCAATTTTGATATAGTAATCCGGTTTGATTTTTGATAGCTGGCGTAGCCATATTTATTTCCATAGGTGAGCAGTGGGGAGTAAGCTAGCCATGAGTGCAGTGGCAAAGCCCGGAAGGCTATAGCTGCCCTTACTACCTAGCATCTTGAAGAGCAAGGGAGTGGAAAAAACCCTTGTGGAATTGCACTGAAATTTTCAGAGGAAAGGCTAGGATAAACCAACAAAACTTCAATAGGAGTCCTATAGCTAGGAATTTTAACTGTAAAAATAATGGTAAATTAACATGATATTACGACTCTGTTTTTGGGAATATCTTTTATTTTTAGTCTTTGTGAGCAGTTAATGGTACTTCCTCAACAAGCTGTACTTAATCTAAAATAGCTTAAACGCGACTATGATCAGTCAATACGGATAAAAAAGCAAATTATTCATTGACTAGGACTCAATTTTTAGTATGCTGAAATTAATTACCGCGACCGAAAAACAGCGCTGCTAAAATAATGAGACTGAATAAAAATAAAGGCATCCACAAATTAGATATACAGCAGATTGTAGGTAAATGAGGTACAAGGAGGAATAGTGAAACTCTTGTGGGGTGGGCATCCTGCCAGCCCTTGTGTACCTCACTAAAATTAAAACTGCTGTATTTAATGGATTCATTAGGCAGCTCTTTTCATAGTCTTGAAGAACAATAATCCCTTTATATACGAACCCCCAGGGAGAATATTTGATGACATCTCCAGAAACGGTGATATGGCTACAAGAACGGACTCCTCTAGGGATTCTCTCATCTGGGGTGCTAGATGCGATCGCACAAGTAATTGAGGAAACAGTTTTTCCCGCCGCAACTAATTTAATTACTGAAGGTGCTACCCCAGAAGCACTCTATATTCTGCAACAGGGGCAACTGGAAAGTCAAACCAGCAATCAAAAAAACCCCTCCGGAACCTGTGGCTTTCTTCCTGGGGCAATTATTTTACTCAAAGAATTGCTCTTAGATGAATTAACTCCTAGTACAATTACCACTGTAACTGAATGCCAGTTGTGGGTAATATCTGCTACTAAATTTAACTCATTGGTTGCCCAATACCCAGAAATTGCTCAAGTTTTTTCCCGTTTATTAGCCCAAGAATTAGCTCAGGTAACATCTGCACTGGGTTATGAACAAGAACGTGCTGTAGCCTTGCGGCCATATTTGGTCACAAAAGCCCAACGAGGAATTGTGGGTACAAGTCGCTATGCTGTCCGTCTGCGAGAACAAATTAGAGAAGCTGCAAGCAACGGTAAGTCTGTAGAAATTTTTGGGGAACCAGGACTAGAAAAAGATAATATAGCCGCCCTGATTCACTACGGTTCACCCAAAAGGCGAGAACCAATTATTAAGGTTAATTGTGGGATTCTCCAAACTAGTGGGATGGATTTATTTGGTCGTGCTGGTGGTAAGCCGGGACTATTAGAATGGGTGGAGTCAGGGACTATTGTATTTAATAATATCCAAGAATTACCACCGGAATTATTACCATCTGTGACACAGTTGCTAAAAACAGGGAAATATACTCCTGTGACTCGTTCCGGAGAACCTGCTGCTGAACCTCTCCCCTGCAAAGCCCGCGTGATTATTGTTTCCGAAAAAACTCAATCGGATATAGAAAAGTGCGTTGCTAATATTATTAAAGTCCCGCCCTTAAGGGTAAGAAAAACAGATATTCAAGCCCAAGTAGAATATTATACTAGCCTTTATATTCGCGGTAAAAGTCTTCGTAAACCCCACATCACCCCCGAAGCTTTGCGCCGCTTGCAGTCTTACGATTTCCCCGGTAATCTCAAGGAATTAAAAAATCTTGTAGAACGGGCAATTGTACAGATAGGAGAGGGACGAGAGTTAACAGAAGAAATATTTTGGTCAGCCCAAACTCAGAAAAAGCAATTACGTCTCAATCTTTTAAATGCTTATCCGGGGTTAAGGAAATTTCTGCGGAGTCCTTGGTGGCCAGACCGGATTAATTATGGTTTTACAGTGGTTGGGTTTGCTGTAATTATCGCCATTTTATTTATTGGCCCGCAAACACGCGATCGCAATTTTGTTTTAAATTTCTTTTGGGCTTGGTGGTGGCCTTTGTCTCTCTTCCTCTTCCCCTTCTTAGGACGGATTTGGTGTTCTGTCTGTCCTTTTATGATCTACGGTGAAATTACGCAAAAACTTTCCCTGTGGTTGTTTCCCAGAAAACTCCAAAGCTGGCCGAGGCAAAAAGCCGAAAAATGGGGCGGATGGTTCCTGTTTGGACTATTTACCCTAATTTTCCTCTGGGAAGAACTGTGGGATTTACAAAATACTGCTTACCTGTCCGCTTGTTTACTACTGTTAATTACGGCTGGGGCGATGATTTTCTCAGCTATTTTTGAACGGCGGTTTTGGTGTCGGTATCTTTGTCCCATTGGGGGAATGAATGGTTTATTTGCCAAACTTTCCATGACAGAACTACGGGCGCAGCAGGGTATCTGTTCTGCTTCTTGTACTACCTATCAATGTTACAAAGGCGGACCCGAAAAGGGGGAAGGAATGGAAACTAATGGCTGTCCGTTATATTCTCACCCGGCGCAGTTGCAAGATAACAAAGACTGTGTATTGTGTATGACTTGTCTGAAAGCCTGTCCCCATCGTTCTGTAGAATTAAATTTACGTCCCCCTGCTATTGAACTCTGGACTACTCATACACCCCACAGCTATGAAGTGGCGTTGTTATTTTTGCTCTTAGGTGGAGTGTATCTGCATCGTTTACCAGAGTTACAAGCCTGGTTAGATTTACCACTGGATTTAACTGCGTTTTGGCCACATTTGGGATTTTCTGTAGTGACTTTAATTATTCCCACGGCGACAATTTTTGGGGCTTATGGCTTGATGCACTTAACTCAGTTTGGGCGCAAACCTCGACCATTTCTAGCACTTACCTATGGTTACTTACCATTGGTTTTGGGGGGTAACTTAGCTCATTATCTGCGTTTGGGTTTAGGAGAAGGTGGACGAATTTTGCCCGTATTTTTCGCTACTTTTGGTTTAAGTGGGGAACAGTTGCCAATTTTGGTGGCTCATCCGGCTGTGATTGACTTTTTACAAGGTTTTACGCTGATTTTTTCAGTTTTATGCACCATCATATTAACTCAAAAAATTGCTCGTCAACCGATGCGATCGCTCTTTTGGCAACATTTAGCAGCTATCGGTTTAGGAATTAGTATGTGGGTAATTATTCTCTCTTGATGCCAAAACTATAGCTAGGGAGTGGGAGGTGTGGGAAGTGTGGGGGGAAATATTCTCAAATACCCAGTCCCCAATCCCCAGTCCCCAATACCCAGTCCCCAGTCCCCAGTCCCCAGTCCCCAGTCCCCAGTCCCCAGTCCCCAGTCCCCAAATACACCAAAAAAGGTTAACAGATGTTAACCTTCTGTGGCTCAATCATATTAGGATCGGGACGGAAACTTCAATGTTAGAGAATACCCCAGAAGTGAAGGAAACCTTGACCAGAGAAGACTTCGATTAAAGCTGCGGCGACGAAACCAATCATTGCTAAACGACCGTTCCAGTTTTCGGTTTGGGTGGTGAATCCCCAATTCCAGGCGTTGCGGTTCTCTGTTGTTACTGTGGTGGTTGCGGTTGTACTTTTCATCGTTAAGGCTCCAGGTAGGACTTAGTGCAGGTTTTTCGTTTCCCTATTAAGCAATGTAACAGAGATTTTAAAAAATGTAACGGAAAATTGCTAAATTTTTTCAAATAGTATTCATAGAAATTGTCTCTGATCTATTCGATGGTGATCTTTTCAGCTATTCTCAACTTGGCGGAGCGCGATCGCGGATTATTTGCCAACTCTTCCTCTTGAGCAGTAATTGGCTTTTTTGTCAAGACCTTTAACAAAGGCGAATTACGTAACCCATGCTTCACCGGGCGGTCTTCCAGACTGTGAAAACTAATAATGGCAATTCGTCCACCTGTAACCAGGGCGTTAGGTGCTTGATCTAAAAAGGTTTCCAAAGCCTTTAACTCATCATTGACCACAATTCGCAAAGCTTGAAAAACCCGCGTCGCTGGATGAATCCGACCATAACGATATTGACGGGGGACAGCATAGGCGATCGCCTCAGCCAATTCTGTAGTAGTTGCAAAGGGTCGTTTTTCCACAATTCGTCTTGCAATCCGCCGGGAAAGTCTCTCCTCACCGTATTTAAAGAAAATATCAGCTAACTCCCCCTCATCCCACTCATTAATCACATCAGCAGCAGTTAAAGATTGACGCTGATCCATCCGCATATCCAAACTTGCAGCGTGGCGAAAGCTAAAACCCCGTTCTGGCTGGTCTAAATGGTAAGAACTTACACCCAAATCAGCCAAAATACCATCGAACGTGTTAGGAGTATATTTATAAGCCGAAAAATTACTGAGAATAAACTCTACCCGGTCGCCAAACTCAGCTAAATGCTTTTGCGCCGCCACTAAAGCATCCTCATCTTGGTCAATAGCCGTTAACCGCACATCCTTTGCAGCCTCTAAAATCAGGCCACTATGACCACCGCCCCCCACCGTTGCATCCAAATAATGACCGCCGGGACGTATCGCCAACCCTGCAACCACCTCTTGTCTTAAAACTGGCACATGAAGAAATTCAGCGCCTACAATTCCTGGAATCTCAAGCTCCATATAATAATAGTTGAAGAAGTGAAACAAAATGAAACAGCAAGTAAAATCTCTTCGCTGCCACCCCTCTCCAACATACTCCTGTATGGGCAATAGATGTAGACGCTTCTGAAGCGACTGCTCAAAAATATTTCCCCTACCTGATTTTGGCAGACTCGATAAATCGAGTCCAGTGGGTATTATCCAGTTCAAGTTGAAATTTTCATAACGGGAGAACACGGAACTTATGGCAAGACTAGAAACCCGCACCGAACCTATGGTGATGAATATGGGGCCACACCACCCCTCAATGCACGGGGTTTTGCGGTTAATTGTCACATTGGATGGCGAAGATGTCGTTGATTGTGAACCGGTAATTGGCTATTTGCACCGGGGAATGGAAAAAATTGCCGAAAACCGGACTACTGTTATGTACGTTCCCTACGTTAGTCGTTGGGATTACGCCGCCGGAATGTTTAACGAAGCAGTTACCGTCAACGCCCCAGAACAACTAGCAGGAATCACCGTTCCCAAACGCGCTAGTTATATTCGCGTCATCATGCTGGAACTGAACCGCATCGCCAACCACTTACTCTGGTTTGGCCCCTTTCTCGCGGACGTAGGCGCACAAACTCCCTTCTTCTACCAATTCCGAGAACGGGAAATGATTTATGACTTATGGGAAGCCGCCACTGGATACCGCATGGTAAATCATAACTACTTCCGGGTTGGTGGCGTAGCAGTAGATTTGCCCTATGGCTGGGTGGATAAATGCTTAGATTTCTGTGATTATTTCCTTCCCAAAGTAGACGAGTACGAACGTTTAGTTACTAATAACCCCATCTTTCGCCGTCGCATTGAGGGTATTGGGACTATTACCCGCGAACAAGCCATCAACTGGGGATTATCCGGCCCCATGCTACGTGGTTCCGGAGTGAAATGGGACTTGCGGAAAGTTGACCACTACGAGTGCTACGATGATTTTGACTGGGATGTGCAGTGGGAAACCGCCGGCGACTGTTTAGCCCGTTACATGGTGCGGATGCGGGAAATGCGCGAATCGGTGAAAATTATTCGCCAAGCCATTCAAGGACTACCTGGAGGCCCTTACGAAAACCTAGAAGCCAAGCGGATGGCGGCGGGTAAAAAATCCGAGTGGGATGGTTTTGATTACCAATACATCGGCAAAAAAGTTGCCCCCACCTTTAAAATGCCCAAAGGAGAAATCTATTCTCGTGTAGAGAGCGGTAAAGGTGAACTAGGAATTTATCTCGTTGGCGATGATAATGTCTTCCCCTGGCGCTGGAAAATTCGCGCTGCTGATTTCAATAACCTGCAAATTGTCCCTGAATTACTCAGAGGGATGAAAGTTGCAGATATTGTTGTGATTCTCGGCAGCGTTGATGTGATCATGGGATCTGTAGATAGATAGGGATTGGGGATTGGGGATTGGGAAGTAACAATCTCTCCCCCCACACCTCCCAAACTCCCCACACCTCCCCGGTTACTGAGCGCAGTCGAAGTACACCCCCCACACTCTGCCTCTGTGGTTCCAGAAAACATTAATATAAGAAACATCAGCCCATTCCCAGCGAGTAACTAACTGTGCCATCCATACCTATCTCGCGCCTAGTTACACTAATTGTTGGCTTAATCGTCATTTTAGGATTAAGCCTGTGGCTGATTGACTCCCTGTCTCGGCTTTACTGGCAGTTGTCTTATTCTCCACTGCTGGGAAATTTGCTGTTGCTGTTGCTGGTTATATTAATAGGCGGCTTGGTTGCAGCTTTTGTTTATTATGTATTGATCCTGCAAGCTGGGGAAAAGAGATCCCGAGGACAACGCCGAAGAGTTACAGCCGCAGAAATTCCCGCCGCTAAATCTGATGCAGCTTCCACAACTCTCCAAGCTGTGAAGCAACAGGTAGCCCAAATTCAAGATGAAGTTACACGACAGGCTTTATTAAGTAAGTCGCGGGAAATTGAAGTAAATCTGCAACGGGGTGAAATTCAAGTAGTTGTATTTGGGACGGGAAGTGCAGGTAAAACTTCTCTGGTTAATGCCATTATGGGGCGGATGGTGGGTCAGGTAAATTCCCCAATGGGAACTACTCAGGCGGGAGAAACCTATTGTTTGCGGTTGAAGGGGTTGGAACGGAAAATTTTAATTACCGATACGCCGGGGATTTTAGAAGCTGGGGTGGAAGGAACGGAACGGGAACAATTGGCGCGAGAATTGGCTACTTCAGCAGATTTACTGTTGTTTGTGGTGGATAATGATTTACGCCGTTCGGAATATGAACCGTTACGCAGTTTGGCAGAAATTGGTAAGCGATCGCTCTTAATTCTCAACAAAACTGATTTATACACAGATGTCGATCAAGAATCCATTCTCGCCCGGCTACGTCAACGGGTAGGGGGATTTATTGCAGCTAATGATGTGGTGGCGATCGCCGCTAATCCCCAAGCAGCAGAACTAGAAACAGGCGACACCTACCACCCAGAACCCGATATCATTCCCTTACTCCGGCGCATGGCGGCAATTTTACGGGCTGAAGGTGAAGATTTGGTAGCAGATAACATCCTTCTCCAATCGCTACGGTTAGGAGAAGAAGCCCGAAACTTGATTGATGTTCAGCGTCGCCGTCAAGCAGATAAAATCGTTGATCGCTTTCAGTGGATTGGTGCTGGGGTAGTATCTGTCACCCCTCTACCAGTTGTAGACTTACTAGCAACCGCAGCTGTCAATGCTCAAATGGTAGTAGAAATTGGCAGAGTTTATGGTTGTGAACTTAACATGGAACGAGGTAAAGAATTAGCTCTTTCTTTAGCTAAAACCATCGCTAGTTTAGGTATAATTAAAGGCGCAATTCAATTAATATCTACAGCTTTGCAATTTCATGTTGCCACCTTTGTCATTGGTAGGGCAATTCAAGGGGTAACAGCAGCATATTTAACGCGCATTGCCGGTAAAAGTTTTATCGAATATTTTCGCCACGATCAAGATTGGGGTGATGGTGGAATGACTGAAGTAGTTAAAGAACAATTTAAGTTAAATCGCCGAGATGAATTTATTCAAACTTTTATTCAAGAAGCGATCGCCCGCGTCGTCAAACCTTTAACAAATAACGCCGAAGTTATCGAACCAGATCAAGAATCAAAAAATTAAATTTACCCCAGCAAAATTTGTCATTGCGACCATAACCCAGTGTAGGGAAGCAATCCCAGCTTTTTAAGCAATTACGTCCCTAACGCTGGTAAATTTTGCCTAATTCCTAATTCAGTTATCAACGCTACAGCGATTTATTTTCCACCCTTCCGGAACACACTGGTAATTTCAAGAAACCTATTATGAGGACTTCTTAAGTAACCAGCTTATGAACTATCACATGATCGGTAAGGTGCTACAAGGACGTTACCAAATCGTCCAAAGTATAGGTGAAGGGGTATTTGGAGAGAAATACATCGCTATAGATCAAAATCATCCAGATAAAGCAAAATGTGTGATTAAAAACCTGGAAACTACCAGTCTTTCACCCAGCGAATTAGATATCTTAAGATTATCCTTTCTTACAGAAACAGTTACTCTTGATATTTTAGGAAATCATCCCCAAATTCCTCAATTAATCGCCTTTTTTGAAGAAGATCAACAATTTTATCTCGTACAAGAGTTTATCATCGGACACTCCTTGACTACGGAATTACCTGTTAACCAATATTGGGGATGTATTTGGAATGAAGCTGAAGTTGTAGAACTGCTACAAGATATCTTGCAAATTCTCGAATTTATTCACTCTCAAGGTGTAATTCATTGTGATATCAAACCAGAAAACTTGATCAGAAACACTGTTACTGGCAAGCTAGTTTTGATTGACTTTAGTTTTATCCAAACTACTGATCAGGATAAACATGAGAACTTACCGATAGATCGCATTCCCCTAAATTCACTAGGATACATAGCACCAGAGCAATTTATTGGACAAATACAGCCCAACAGTGATATTTACTCTCTGGGTATCATTGCTATTAAAGCCTTAACCGGGATAGAACCACTACAACTTAAAGTAGATCCTCAGACTCATGAGCTAATTTGGCGGACTCCAGATATCTTAGTGGACGATTATCTCGCTGCTGTTCTCAGTCAAATGATTCGCTATGATTACCGAGAGCGCTTTCAGTCTACTGATGAACTCATATATGTGGTTCAGCACATGGCGCAAGAAAGTAAAATCCAACCTGTTATTAAAACACGCCATCAGGTAAATCAAAATAGCGGTGCTAAAACTGATCATACAGAGAAACAATCCCTCTCTGGGCAATTATCCCCATTATTCACGGGAATGAAAGTCGGTTTGGCGGCTAATTCTTTATTAATGGGATTGGGAGTATATTCTGTTACTAATAATTATCCAGCCTACTCAGAAACCGAAACTTTATATAAAGCAACAGAAGAATATCAAACCGGAGATATAGAAAAAGCTCTCGCTTTGGTAAAATCAATTCCTGCTTATAGTAATGTTTATCCAGAGGCTCAAGCCATCATCGAAGAATGGGAACAGCAATGGCAAATTGCAGCTGAACAATACCAAATCGCTGAACAGGCTTTAAATGAGCGTCGATGGTCAGATGTGTTAGATGTTGCACCTAAATTACCAGATATTTTATATTGGCAATCAAAAGTAGATCAACTAGTACAGCAAGCACAAGTCAATATCGAAACAGAAACACAAAATTTATTATCGCAAGCTTACGAAAAAGCCATAGCTAGAGAATTTTCCACCGCTATAGAATATCTGCGTCAAATTCCCCCGGAAAGTTCTGCTGGTGCTTTAGTTCAAGAAAAATTAGCTGAGTACAATGAAAAGCGGCAAATTAGAGCAGCTTATTTTCTCTATAATGCTCAAATGAAAGCATCTGTTGGTGACTTTAATGGTGCTGTCAAATTTCTCCGCAAAGTTCCTAAAAATACTCCTGTTTACGCCCAGGCTCAGGCTAAAATCAATGAATATACTCAAAAACAGCAAAGAAGAAATAATAGTAAAAATCTGGCGTTAAATTTGCCTAATCCCACAAGTAATAATTTTCACCCAGAAAATTACTTGCAAGAAGTGAATATTCGTTAGAAAGTGGGGAGTAGGGAGTAGGGAGTGTGGGGAGTGTGGGGAGTGTGGGGGAAAGATTGTCCAATACTCAATACCCAATAGCCATTTTCTTTAATTGGGAATGGTTGGTACAATTATCGGCTGTAATTCTTCAGGGGGTAATTTACTTTGGGCTTCGTTGCGGGCTTTAATTGCTTCTCGATAATTGGGCTTGTATTTGATCGCTTGATCATAAGATTCAATAGCTTCTTCATATTTTTCTAACCTGAATAAAGCATTGCCCTTACTGTACAAACTTTCAGCATGATTGGGTTGATAACGAATTGCCCTATTATAAGATTGTATTGCTTGTGAATATCTCTCTAAAATATATTGAGAATTTCCTAAATTATACCAAATTTGATAATCATTTTCTTTAAGAGATGCGGCTTTAGTATAAGATTCTACGGCTTCTTCATAACGTTGACTTTGATGCAATGCCCAACCGCGACTATACCATGATTGATAATCTTGGGAATTACGTTTAATGGCTTGATCATAAGATTCAATGGCTTGGGAATAGCGGCGTAAAATAATTAAAATATTACTTCTAGAAAACCAAGCTGGGTAAAAGTTTGGTCTATATTGTATGGCTTTATCATAAGCTTTTAAGGCAGGATCAAAGCGATTTAAATTGAATAAAGAATTGCCGAGACTATACCAAGCTTGTCCATAGTCTGGCTTGATCTCAATGGCTGTTTCATAAGCTGAAACTGCGTCATCATATTGCTTTAAGCTATGAAAAGCTAAACCTTTACTATACCAAGCTTCATAATAGTTTGGTTGAATATCTATAGCTTTTGTATAGGATTGAATGGCGTTATTATATTGCTGCAAATTCCTAAAAATTTCTCCTTTGGCATTCCAAACCTCTGGAGCATTATCATCTAATCTTAATGCTTGATCAAAAGATGCGATCGCCTCGGAATAGCGCTGTAAATTTTGTAACACAAAACCTCTACCTGCCCATGCTTCTACATAATCAGGCTGAATTTGAATAGCTTGGTCGTAAGCCGCTAATGCGTCTTCATACTTTTTCAACTCAGTTAATGTTTTACCTTGACCATTCCATCCCGTCACAAAATCTGGACTAATACTCACAGCCTCTTGATAAGCAGCTAAGGCATCTTGATAGCGCTGTAATGCAAACAGGGTACTTCCTTTTTCTGATAAGGCAATGGCGTTATTGGCATTAATGGTATTAACAATAAAGATAGACCCTATGACGCTGACTGCGATCGCACCCACTACAGATGATGCTTTAATAACTATATCTTTGTTATACTTAGGCAATCTTAGCTGTTTAAATAGCGGATCAGGTTTAATTGATAAACTAGCATTTGGCGTTAAAGGGGGACTTAAAACTATAGTTCCAGAAGATGGAGGCTTTAAATCTCGAAGTTTCTCCAAGGCCACAGTGGCTGAACCATAACGCTGGCGGAAATCATAACACACCATTGTATTGATAAATTTGGCAAATTCTGGAGATACATTAGTATGAGGTTGCCAAATAATTTCATTGCTATCAATATCAATTTCTAATTGCTGTGGTGATAACCCTGTGAGGGCTTGAATGGCGATGATACCCACCGCATAGATATCACTGCTAAATTTTGGACTCCCCTGGGCTTGTTCACTAGGTAAATATCCGGGAGTACCGATAGCCACAGTTGATTTAGTTTGACTTTGAGAGTTAATTATCTGAGTAGCGATTTGCTTCACTGCGCCAAAGTCAATTAAAACTAATTTACCATCTTCCTCCCTTCTCAATAAATTATGGGGATTGACATCCCGATGAATCACCTTTTGTTGGTGGACAAATTCCAAAATTGATAAAATTTCTTCCACCAGAGACGTAACCTCGGCTTGACTGAGGATTTTTCCTGGGGTTAACTCTTGGCTGAGGTCATGACCGGGGATAAATTCCTGTACTAAATAGAATTGGGCATCTTCTTCAAAGTACGCCAAAAGTTGAGGAATGCGATCGTGGATACCCAACTTATACAGAACCTGCGCTTCTGTGTCAAATAAACGCCTAGCAGTCCCCAAGTTTACTGGGTCAGTGGCTTGGAGTTTGAGTTTTTTGACTACACATTGAGGTAAACCGGGCAAGTGTGTATCACAAGCCACAAAAGTTTCACCAAATCCTCCACTACTCAAGTGGCTAATAATTTGGTATCTTCCAACCAGTGTGTTTCCCAGCATCTCGTTTGCCTATTGGAGTCCATTGTGAACTGATTCCAATCTTGCCACAAATTAATTAAAACAGGGAGTGGGGAGTGTGGGGAGTGTGGGAGGTGTGGGGAGTGGGAAAAACCTTTTTTTTGTTATAAGAAAACAGGCTGAAAACCCTTGAGGTTAAGTTTTGGAGCATGGCGGAAAAACTTAAACGTGCTTTAGACAAGGGATGAAAGCCGACTAAGGCGTTTACGCCTCGGTGACTTTGTGGTAAAATAATTGTCACAGGAACGGTAATTAACCTGTATAAAAACCCAAGTGCCTCACGGCAATCTGTACCTTGACAACTAAATCTATGGGGTTCTACTTCGTAGTTCTAGTATCACCTGGAAGTAGGTAAAAGATTTACAGGTACTAGACGAAACAGAATTTAACTCAAACAAAATTTGCGGTAACGCAACTACCTCCGGGCAGGGGGAAAGTTAACGCTAAAGCCCTTCGGGCATGGCTGCGCGTCGGGGGAGAGAACCACCTCTGGGTTAGATACCGCAAGGAGTCTAATCTAAGTGGACTCTTTGAACCAAGAATCCTCGCACCTTTAGGTCGGGGAGTGTCAAGCAGGAGTCCTAAACTTCTAAAACAACCCAATATAAGAATGATAACAACATCACATATTCACAGCAATACCACGGACAAAAATATCCACAGAAGTGTGAATATAATCGTGAGAACTGTAGCGATTTTGCTGATATTTGGCGGTACGGCATAACATACCAGCTAATAGCATCCCCGTAAACATATCAACTGCTGGCTGAGGATCAAAATCTGTCCTCACAGTACCTTTTTCTTGACTAACTTCTAAGTAAGCAACTAACTTATCACCCAAAGGCTTCGCCGCATCTTGAATTATTTGTCTAGCCGCTTCTGGATGGCGTTTAGCTTCTCCGATAAAAGTCCGAATCAAATCTTCGTAGGCTTGCAGCATAGAGTTATAAAGCAGGGCATACTTTTTTAAATCTACATCCAAATTATATGTCCAAGCTTCTGGGTGAGCTAAGGCTTCTGTTTGCAAGGCTGAGACATTTTCAATTACTGCTTTCAGGAGTTGTTCTTTGCTAGCAAAGTGGCGAAATAAAGTCACCTCATTCACTCCAGCCACACGAGCTATTTCACGAGTAGTTGCTCCTTGAACACCTAAACTAGCAAATACTTGTGAGGCTGCTTCTATTAAACGTGTACGGGTAAGAGAGGATGAGCGGATAGTTCTAGTCATTTTGCTAGTCAATACTTGCCTCAATATTATGAGATTTTGTCAACAAAATTGTCAAATCAGTCAAACAAGTTTACAGATTTTTACTAAAGTTAAAGCATAACTTGGTCAAGCACTAGTCAAAGTTTTACTCATTTTGGTAACTGGTACAACGATCCCAGTTCTTAACTGCTGGGGCGCTCTTTTAATAGCAGTAAATCCCAGTTTACAATAAAATCCTTCCGCATACAGACTAGCAGTTGTGATCACTTTGTTTATACCTTGGTCGGCGGCCTGTTGACAAAAATGTGTAACTAAAGCTCGTCCTATACCTTTACTTTGATAACCAGGATGTACATATAATCTAATTAATTCATCAACAATGAAACTAGCAAAACCTGTGATCTGATAATTCTCCAAAGCGACAAAAAAAATTTCGGCTTGCATACTATGCAAAATATATTTACTATTAGGCTTATTGAGATAATTACGCCAAGCTAATAGTTGTTTGCGGGTGTAGAAGGTTGTGGGTAGAGCTTTGATAGCAGCAATATGAATTGCACTCATTACCCACGCATCGCTCCTTTGGGCGAGTCGCAGAAATATTTTCTTATCGCTCATATAGAACCCATTTGATTTCTTATAGCTTGCGTGGCGTAGCCATATAATCTCGGCATAACACAAGAAGGGTTTTCCCCACTCCCTACTCCCCATTCCCTACTCCCCAATTACTAGCCCCAGGCCAAAGCCTGTGGGCTGATGCTATTTCTCCTCTTCTTTTGCAGCCTCTGGAGAATGCTTTTTAATCACTGGTTTAGGTAAATTACTAGCAGGCTTGGGCTTATCCTTTTTCGCTGGTTGGGGGAGGGTGGCTTTGTTCTTTTTCGATTCTTGCAGTGCTGTGGCTTTATCCTTTTTCGATGCTTTGAGAAATCTGGGTGCAGTTTCTTGGGGTGGCGCTAAGAGTGCGAGAAAACCGAAGACATTCCGCCCAGGTAAAAATTTGGCTTTCAGGGAGACAAATACTGGATGTCCTTGGTCTTCTTTTTCCGCTTTGGGATTAAATCTAAAGGGTCTGACTGGTGCATCTTTCCAGAATAAAGGTAGATGGCTAGCCTTCATGAATTTTACCTTTCTCGTTGGCTCGGCTTGCTTAATATATTCGAGTCTTTCACGAGTAAAGTTGCGGAAAACAGAAATGCAGGGAGTTTGACAGACGGGGATAAATTGCCATAGTCCGGAAAATTTAAACTCGTTATCTTCTAACTCTGCGGAAACTGTCTGTTGTTCTCTTCCCCTATCAAAGCCTACTAACTGAAAAGTCATGGTGTGGGGTTGGTCTTTCCGTGGAAAATGAACGGCTTTAGGATAAACAACTAGTCTAAAAGTACGGTTCCCAGTTGTTTCTATTTCTTTGCTGAGAGCGTCAAATACTTTGCGTTTTTGGGGAATATAGAAGAGCGGGTATTCAAAAGTACCAATGGTGACTGTATTTTTACCATCTGTATTTAAGTTTACATCCCCGACAATTACCCCAATAGCTTGAAATATTGCGCCAGATTCTTCAATCTCTTCCTGAATTTCACTGCTGTCAGTATCACTGTTGTCAGTATCAGTAGTTACTGCTTCAGCTACTTCTTCAGTTACTTCTTCAGCTACTGCTTCAGCTACTTCTTCAGTTACTGCTTCAGTTACTTCTTCAGTTACTGCTTCAGTTTCCAGTGGGGTTTGAAGTTGAGTTTCAGCCTGATTTAACTCATTGGGGTTAGGTTCAGTAGATGACATAGTTGTTAGTTTTTTGTTCGAGCAATAATTTTTGGAGATAGAGGTGCATTTGATAGGCTGAAAATATCCCATAAGTACACACCAAACAATTTTACATACAAGTTGCTAAACTACCCTTGGTAGTGAGGTAGTGAAAAATGGGAGGAATTTAGCCTAAGCAAAAGCTAGCTTATGCTAACACCAACTAATTGCCTGGAAGCTAATGCTCTCTCTGTGAGAAGGTTATAGCTACTTGACATCCTTTCACAGCTAAAGCCAAGGAGATTTTTAGAATCACTCGGTAGATATTTTCAGAACTAGTATGACCCATGACCAACTATTTTCGCTCTAATATCGACGGAATGGCTATTTATATCCCCGGTGAACAGCCGCCACGGGGGAAAGATATCATTAAACTTAACAGTAATGAAAATCCTTATCCTCCCTCGCCTTCTGTCCTAGCTGTGCTGAAGAATATTCAGGGGGAATGGTTGCGACGCTATCCAGAACCGTTGGGGGGAGAGTTTCGCAGAGCTGCAAGCCAAGTCTTGGGTGTTCCTAGTGATTGGATTATTGTGGGGAATGGTAGTGATGAAGTTCTGAATTTGGTGATGCGGGCTTGCGTTGAACCGGGGCGAAGGGTGGTTTACCCGATACCAACTTATGTTTTGTATGTGACTTTGAGCCAAATGCAGGGGGGGGAAGTGGTGGAAATTCCTTATGGTGAGAATTACCAGTTACCTCTGGATCCACTAATTGCGGCTAATGGTGCTGTGACATTCATCGCTTCGCCTAATAGTCCTTCGGGGCATATTGTACCAATTGAGGATTTACGAGAGCTAGCAAGCCGTTTATCTGGGATTTTAGTGATTGATGAGGCTTATGTGGATTTTGCGGCGGAGAATGCTTTGGATTTGGTGAAGGAGTATGAGAATGTCATTGTGATTCGGACACTTTCTAAGGGTTATTCTTTGGCTGGTTTACGCTTGGGTTTTGGTGTGGCAAATCCGCAGTTGCTGCATGGGTTGTTTAAGGTGAAGGATAGTTATAATATTGATGCGATCGCCTGTGCTTTAGGAACGGCGGCAATTATTGATCAAGATTATAAAAACGCCTGTGCAGCAAAGGTGACAGCATCCCGGATTGAATTGGCTCAGGAGTTAAAAAATTTAGGTTTCTATGTTCGGGATTCTCATACTAATTTTTTGTTGGTACAGCCTCCCCACAACAATGCGGAATATCTTTATCAACAGTTAAAAGCCCGAAATATTTTAATCCGCTATTTCCCACAGCCAGGACTGGATGATAAGCTACGCATTAGTGTTGGTACAGATGCACAAAATAAAATTTTAGTAGAAACACTGACTACAATTTTATCTTAGTTATAATTTTAACTCTGCCTACTCCCTACTCCCTACTCCCTACTTTCTACTCCCCACTCCGTACTATTCTAAAATACTCAATGACAGCGTGGGCGATCGCCTCATTCCCATCTTTAGCTAAAGGTTGAGTTTGCTGTGGTATTTGGGGTGTTTGATGTAGAAAATCCCAGTTATCGTCAAAAAATTCTGAGGGAGTCAGGATTTGATGCTGATTGTAATTAACAATACCAGATAACAAAAACTCAGCTTCCGCAAAGTCATCTCGCGGAATGGTAACTATGGGTAAATCCAGTTTGGCTGCTTCCGAAAAAGTGCTGTAACCAGGTTTAGAAACCACACGCCCACATATTGGCATAAAATCCACCGGGCGATATTTCTTGTCGCTAATTTTGCAAACATTTGGTAAATCAGGTGCAGATTTATCAAAAACAATAAATTGCCAATGGGGGAAATTTCCTAAATTATCGTAGGGAATTTGTTGTACACCCAAACCGCCGAAGGTAAGCAAAATCGTTTTTTCTCTCGGCGCAGTAATTCCCCAATCAGCGCGGAGTTGATCGTTGCTGTAACGCGGAGAACCTCCAGTCAAGCCCACATCTGTAATATTACCGAAAGTTGACATGGATTCGTGAAAAGGTAAGCGAAACAGCTTGTCACACTGGGAATAACATTCACTAATCCAATCTGCAATGGGAATAAATTCCCCTCCCCAATCTCGGTAGATGAAGTCCCAGCCAAAATTGCTCATCATCCAACAGGGAATATTTGCGGCTTTGGCGAATAAAGGTGCTAAAAACGGGATATCTGCCAAGATTAAATTTACCCGGTTTTGACGGATAAAATTGACTTCTGAGGCGATTAAAGAGTTTTGGTTTTTTTTAATATCCTGCAACTTGGCTAAAGTCGCCGGTTTATCCATTGTCAAGCTATCTGACTGCACCACCCCTAAATCAAAAGCGCGGGGACGATGAATAAAGTCGCCTTCTATGTAGCACTCTAGCAACCACCGGGGAGCAGTTGTCACCATAATCAGCAAAATTTCTGGACATAATTTTTGAATTGTTGCTGCGACAGAAGCTGTGCGCGTCGCATGACCAAAGCCGTGGTTTGTAATAGCTACGTATAAAATAGGACGATTCATTGGGGGAGTGGGGAGTGTGGGGAGTGTGGGGAGTGTGGGAGTAGAACTTCTTTCTTTCTTTCTTTCTTTCTTTCTTTGTGTACTTTGCGTCCTTTGTGGTTCGATAATTCCGATCTAATCAAGAATTGAAATTATTTACCAAACTTTTGTACACCCTCAATTAGTTGGTCAATTTCTGATTCCAAAGTTAAGTAATGAACCGTGGCGCGGATACAATCAGGGTCAGCTATTGTGCGGGTTAAAATTTCTTGGGTTTCTAAGAATTGCACTAACTGAAAATGCAGTTTTGGTTGTGAATGGGTGAGTTGAAAAGACACTATCCCGCTTTCCGGTGGAAAGGTTCGCAGACACTGCACATCGGGGAGGTGTGTTAATTGTTGCCACAGATATTCACTGTTACGGCAAATTTGCTGATAACGTGCTTGTGCGGTTCCCCATTGCTGATGAATGGCGATCGCCTCAGTTAAACCCACATATAATGATGTAGCTGATGTTGATACTTCATATCTTCGGCCATCCGGTTGCCAATTTATCGGTTGACTGTGACTATCCACAACAACCCCACGCAAGCCAATAAATGTCGGTTGTAATTTTTCTCTAGCGGTAGGACTGACATATAAACCACCCACACCCGCAGGACCACATAACCATTTGTGACCTGTAAAGGCGTAAAAATCTGCCCCCAATTCGGTTAAATTTAACGGTAATAAACCCACAGACTGGGCAGCATCGACTAAAGCTAAAGAATTATTTTTCCTGCATACTTCAACGATTTTGTCAATAGGTAAAACTTGTCCAGTATTCCAGAACACATGACTTAAAATTACTAGGCGAGTCTGGGGGCGTAAGTTTTCCGCAATCACAGTCACGGGATCGCCAGCGTTTAAAGTTGCTTTCAGGGGACAGGTAGTAACTTCTACAGCAAATCTGCGGGCGATTTCTTGGGATGCTGCAATTACTCCTGGGTGTTCGCAGTCAGAAAGTAGGATATGGTCGCCAGCACGCCAGTCAATACCCCACATGGCAATATTACAGCCCACAGTGACATCTTCTGTCAGAGTAATGGTTTCTGGTGGTGCTTGCAATTCTCCGGCGATCGCATCCCGGAGATTTTCCTTAGCTTGGCTAACTTTAGCATAGGCTTGATTACCAAAAGGGCCAAGTTGTTGAATTTCCGCCTCACCTTGAGTAATAGCATCCATCGCCCCTTGAGGCATCGGCCCTTGTCCACCATAATTAAGATAAACCTTATTCCCTAAAGCCGGAAATTGGGCGCGATGTTGATCTAATTTAGTTTGTGTAGCAGGAATATTAGTCATAAATACTTCAAAATAGGGATTGTTTTAAAAGTTAAGAGAAAAGAAACCACAGAGTACACTAGGAAATGAGTTTTATAGAAACCGCCAAGGGCGTTAGGACATAAAATAATCATAAAACTTAGACACAAAAAGGCTTTTACCCTACTCCCTACTCCCTACTCCCTACTCCCCAGCTATAAAAGTGTTCTTGGTCGTAACCAGATTTAGGGAATTATTGTTAACTTAAAGGAATGTTAATCAATGCCGAACACCTACTGCAATATCAACGCTGTAAACGCCGACCTGTTTTAGATGCTCACGGCGATAGACCCCAGCGTGCTGCTCCTAACGAGTTGTTACTCAAGTTACAACAGGATAAAATCGCTCATCGTATGAGTATTTTGGCAGACTTGAGTGATAATCACAAACCAGATTTCCCACGGGGGGACTGGAAAGCAGGTGCATCAGCGACTTTAGAATTAATGCAGCGTGGAGTTACCTACATTTATCGCGGTGTACTGTTAGCTAATTACCAAGATTTGGCAAATGGGGAAGATCAAGATGTTTCCCTATGCTGTGAATATCCAGAATACACCTTTCTCAGCCGTCCCGATTTACTTGTCAAACAGCCTGGTGAGTCTCGGTTTGGCGATTGGATGTATGTCCCCGCTAATATCGAGTTGGGTAAGCGTCCTAAGCAAGAATATCAAATTGTGGCAGCGTTTCACGCTCAAGTGTTAACAAAGGTACAGGCAAAAATACCGGAAACAGCTTGGTTGTTGTTACGGAGTCAAGCCAGAAATTATACAGTGGATTTATCTAAATGGATACCACAAATGCAGGGGATTTTACTGGAATTTCTCCAAGCATTAGAGTTAGCTGAACCCCCAGAAGTGTTTATTTCTCGCCAAAAGTGTAATCTGTGTCATTGGTATAATCAATGTTATGCGATCGCGCAATCACAGCAACACCTTTCTTTGTTACCAGGAGTTACACCTGTTCGCTACCATCAACTACGGGCTTTATCTATTCACACTGTGGAATCTCTCGCTGATACCAGTCCTGTGATTTTGGAAAATCTCCCTGGTTTTGACAGAACTGTTTCACCCAAGCTGATTGTACAAGCCCAATCTGTCCTACAAAAACGCCCGTTTATTTTACCTAATGCTTTACCAAGAGAAGATATTATTTTTACCTCTCCTGTAGAGATGTATTTTGATATTGAAGCACAGCCAGATTTAGATTTAGATTATCTGTTGGGAATTTTGGTAGTTGATAAGCAAGCTAATACAGAAACATTTTATTCATTGTTGGCGGAAAGACCAGAAGAGGAAGAGTTAATTTGGCAACAATTTCTTGATTTAGTTTGGCAATATCCCCATGCGCCAATTTATCATTTTTGTGCTTATGAAGTTGATACAGTGAAACGACTGGCGAAACTTTACCAAACTCCTAATGCTTCAGTGCGTCCGGTGTTAAATCGGTTTGTGGATGTATACGAACAATTAACTAAAAGTGTGGTGTTACCTATAGAAAGTTACGCCTTGAAAGCCATTGCTAGGTGGTTGGGTTTTGAATGGCGTGAAAAGGAAGCTAGCGGTGCTAAATGTATTTACTGGTATGATCAATGGCTGGAAACTGGCGATCGCACTTTGCTAGAAGTGATTCAAAGTTACAATGAAGATGATTGTCGCGCTACCCGTAATGTTAAGGATTGGTTGGTAGAATTTGTCCAACTAAATTTGGTTTAAGAGGATGTTTTAAAAGTTTTAGGCGAATATAATATGGCTACGCTTCGCGTTAGCGATAAGCTACTACACAGGCCAAGTCCATCTGCGTGGACTAATGGAAAATCAAGGTTTTTTAACCCGCGCAGGCGGGTTTAGTTTGTGTAGCCGCGACTTCTAGTCGCCAGGGCTAGTAATAATCGATACTTTACTTCAGGTAAAAGACAGGTGTTATCCTCAAGCGCCCAAATTAAAGCGCAAGTATCAAGCAATAGCTTCATTATTATTCCATACCAAATTCAGCTAGAATATCCTTTGATAAATCATCGAAATCTTCGGACATTCTGACCTTACCTTTCCATATACCTAGAGGACGAGTAAGTTTTTCATCCTTGGCAGACTTTTGATTTAATGGTTCTACTTGAGATAAACTCACATCTTTTACAGTTTCTCTCATGACAGACCAATTATGCAAGGTTACAGGGTGGGAATATAAATTTTCTTGAGGTATTACAGTTCCATAACCAGATGCAGACATTTTGGAAATATGTTCTACATTTTCTACCCAAGTAGGATAAATATAGTTAAAATTTGTCTGATTTTTGTTGGCAATTATTGCATTAATTGTTTGTTGAATAACTTTTAACTCTGAATTACTAAAATCTGGTAATAATGATAGTATTGTTTTGAATTGTTGTGAAGTGTACATAATGCTACGGGTGTGAGATTAACTATTTTTAGCCGTGAAAAACTGAAAAATTAATGGCATCACTACCTTATTATATAAGACTCCTATTTGATTTCTGTTGGCGTAGCCTGCGCTTTGCGCTGACAACTGAAAGCGATCAGGGGGCTAAGATGTACCTTATATAATTGGAAAGAGAATTTTACAGAGCAAATTTTCTACCTCTAGTAGAGAATAATATTTTTTCTAGAAATAAAAATTAATATAGTGTATATAAACTTAACCAACTAGCTGAATTAGGAGAGGAAATTTGAACACTCCCCGCATTGTCATAGTTGGCGCTGGATTTGGTGGATTGCAGGTAGCCCAATCTTTAGCTAATTCTGGGGCGGATATCTATTTAATTGATCGTCATAATTATCACACTTTTGTCCCACTGCTTTATCAAGTAGCCACAAGTCAATTAGAACCAGAGTATATTGCTTACCCCATTCGCACCATTTTACGGCGGTTCTCTGGGAAAAGATATCAGCATAAGCCGAAAACGCGGTTTGTATGGGGGGAAGTACAACGCATTGATTTTGCAGCCCAAATTGTGCAAACAGATGACTGTGCGATCGCCTATGATTTTTTAGTAATTGCTACTGGGAGTAAAACTCAATATTTAGGTGTGACTGGCGCAGCAGAATACGCTTTTCCGATGCGGACTTTAGCAGAAGCAGTGAAATTACGTAATCAGATTTTATCTTGTTTACAACTGGCTAGTCAGGAATCAGATCCAGATATCCGCCAACAACTACTGACATTTACTATAGTCGGGGGTGGTGCTACAGGAGTAGAAATGGCTGGTGCTGTCATAGAAATGCTGCGGGGTAAATTGCGCCAAGATTATCCCACACTGGATTTAAAACAAGTCAGATTAATTGTCATCCATTCCGGCGATCGCCTATTAGGAGAATTTTCCCAAAAACTCGGAATTTACACATACAGAAAATTAACTAAATTGGGAGTAGAAATTTACTTACAAAGCCGAGTTAACCAAGTTACTAAAACATCTGTACATTTACATAACAACGAAATCATCCCTAGCGCCACCGTAATTTGGACTGCGGGATTAGAAGCCAACTTTCCCCCAACATCAGCAGACATATCCACCGCCAAAAAAGGCAAATTATTAGTTCATCCCACCTTACAACTACTAGAACACCCCAACGTCTATGCAATTGGGGATTTAGCTTATGTAGAGCAAAATAATACGCCATTATCTGGAGTAGCGCCCGAAGCACTTCAGCAAGGTGTCACCGTCGCCGGTAATATTCAACAACAACTGCGAGGTAAATCACCCCAACCCTTTAGCTACTTCAACAAAGGGAGATTAGCCATTATCGGCTGCTATTCTGGAGTAGGAAAAATTGGTAACTTTGAATTTACAGGCTTTTTAGCTTGGTTAATGTGGTTAGCCGTTCACCTAGTATATTTACCAGGATACCGGAGTCGCTTGCTAGTTTTACTCACTTGGCTGTATACATATCTACTAAACGATCGCGCCGTTCGCTTAATTTTGCCCATTTCCGACATTGAGAACCATGAAAGATCATCAAACTAACATTAGTCTCAAAGCCCAAGATATTGCGATCGCTTACCTCTTGCTACGGATTCTCATTGGTGTCAACTACTTTAATCATGGATTTACCCGCATCTTTGATATCCCAGAATTTGCAGAAGGTATAGTTGAACAACTCAAAGATTCTTACTTTCCCCCATTTCTTGTCAGAATTAACTCCTACCTCGTTCCCCCAGTAGAATTAATTGTGGGAATATTAATCACCATCGGTTTAGCAACACGTAGCGCCCTCATCGCCACATTTATCTTAATGATCATCTTAAAAATGGGCGTTACCTCAGTCCAGAATTGGGGTGCGGCTACATCCATGATTAGTTATGCTTTAGTCCTGTTTATCTTACTAGCTGGACATAGTTTTGATATTTACTCAATAGATCATTGGCGAAAAAAATCAAAAACCACTACAAATTCTACTGAACCAAGTACAAACCAATTCCGCCTATTATTTAACAAACTGACCAAAAAACGCCGTAAACAACATCGTTCCTACCTCCGCTAACTTGAGAATATTAGGGTGTGTTGTTCCATAGCGCAGCGCACCATTTTAAATTTATTAAGATAACCATAAAAAACTAGATGAAAATAATTAAAAAAAAGTTATTTTTACAACTAATTATTTACATTATTTTTCCCATTATCATCATCAGCTTTTTTCTGAATAATTCCTATACAAATTCCTTTGAAATTAGCAAAATTGAGTTTATAGGAGAAGCCACAATACCGCAAAAATCAACCTTAGAAAATACAGAAATTGGTGGATTATCTGGAATCACCTACGACCTTAAAAACGACCTCTATTATGCAATCTCCGACGACCGGGGACAAAAAGCACCAGCCCGATTTTACACCCTCAAAATAGACCTGAGCAAAGGTAAACTAGAAAACGGTGATGTTGTTCCTGTCGGTGTAACTACTCTCTTAAATCAAAATAATCAACCCTTTATTTCCGGAGAAACTGATACAGAAGGTATTGCTTTCACCAACCGAGATACTGTGTTTATTTCGTCAGAAGGGGATGTCAGACAATTAATTAAGCCCTTTATTCAAGAATTTTCCCTTACTGCTGGTAAATTACTCACAACATTACCCATACCACAGAAATTTTTACCAGATACAAACAGTCAGCAAGGTATCCGCAACAACTTAGCCTTTGAAAGTCTCACCATTACACCCGATCATCAGCATTTATTTACAGCCACAGAAAATGCGCTCATTCAAGATGGAGCAGCAGCTAAACCCAATACTGGCAATTCCTGCCGAATTTTACAGTACAATCTACTTACTAATTTACCAGAAAAAGAATTTTTATACCAAACAGAACCAGTATCCCAAACCCTCAATTTAACTGGTACATTTGCCAGTGGATTACCTGACTTATTAGCTTTAGATAATCATGGAAACTTTCTCAGTCTAGAAAGGTCTTTTGCTGGTTGGGGTTTCGCCATTTCCCTATTTCAGGTATCCTTAGCAGGAGCCGATCAAATTCAAGATATCCCCAGCCTTTTAGCTGTTGACTCCGAGAAAATTCAACCCGTTAATAAAAAACTGCTCTTGGATTTGAGAACTCTGGATGTATCATTAGACAATATAGAAGGCTTAACCCTTGGATCTCGCCTCCCTGATGGAAAGCACTCATTAATCCTGATTAGTGATGATAATTTTCATCCTCTCCAACGTAACCAAATTCTAGCCTTCAAAATTACCGTAGAATCACCAATTATGAGGTTGTTACGGCGTTTGATTCCTGGTTGAGAATAAAACCCTTGCAATTATAGAACTAATATTTGATTTCTGTTGGCGTAGCCTGCGCTTTGCGCTTACAAGTGACAAAGCTGTTTCCCACTCCCCACTCCCTACTCCCCACCTACGCAAGTAAGTTTAAAAATCAAAGCCGATTACTCTAGATAGTTTCCAGCTTTTTGCCTGCTGTAGCACTAATATTATTGCGGTATTTTTGCAGATATTGGTATAATTTTGACTAAATAAATTATTTCATAGCATAAAGCTTCCAAATATGCCGCAGCAAAAAAGCGAAACAGATGTTTACATTGGCAAATTTTTGAACAATCGCTATTTAATAAAAAGTCTGATTGGTTCAGGAGGAATGGGTAGAGTTTACCTAGCAGAAGATTTAGCCAAAGGAAGAATACAAGTTGCTGTCAAAATTTTGGTAGTGAGTCTAGGAAGTGAGAAAATATCCCAACGCTTTGCTAGAGAAATTTTTATTGGCGCTCAACTAGGCCGTAAAAGTAAAAATATTGTCCGTGTTTTGAGTTATGGGATGACAGATGACAAAACACCTTTTTATGTAATGGAATATTTGCAAGGTCAAAACTTAAAAAAAATCCTGAAAGTTAAGCCATTGACACTTAAAAGATTTTTATATATTTCTTATCAAATCTGCTTAGGATTACAACACGCTCACCAAGGTATCAGCTTTAAAGGTAAGGTTTACCCCATTCTTCATCGAGACATTAAACCAGAAAATATATTTATTACTCAAGATGCTAAACAGGGCGAAATTGTGCGGATTCTTGATTTTGGAATCGCCAAATTTTTAACCGAACGCAGTGGGGTGACAGTTACTGATTCTTTTGTTGGTAGTTTACCTTACTGCTCTCCAGAACACATGGAAGGAAGTAAATTGCTGGATGTCCGCTCTGATATTTATAGTTTAGGCGTTTTAATGTTTGAAATGCTTACAGGTAAACATCCCTTTAAAACCCCAAGTCAATCCTTTGGTAGTTGGTATCATGCTCACCATTTTCAACACCCACTAGGGTTTGAAGAAGTTAACTCACAGGTCAAAATACCACTAGAATTACAACAATTAGTCTTGAATTGTTTAGCAAAAAAACCACGCGATCGCCCACGAAATATTACTAAAATTCTCGCAACTTTTAAACAAATCCAGTTCCAAATAGTCAAGAATCAAACCATACAGGATAGTGAAATTAACGAAAATTCATCTTCTGTACAATTAGTCCCTGTCACCTCAGAATCAGAAAAAGAATGTTGGAAAAAAACCTGGCCGAAACATAAACCTATTTCTCCCATTGCTTTTCCGCACTTGTTGCGTACTAAACAAGGTTTATTACCAACTTTCTGGGCGATGTTACCCCAAGCAGAAATTTCTCAATTGATTGATAAAACCCATCGCACTGAATTGATTGGGAAAATGGATATATATCCTATGTTATTATGGGTAACAGTATTGTTTGATACTCAATCTTCTTTAGTACGCTGGCTATCTTTTTTCTTGGATATGAGAGATCCTCACGGTCAAAAGATTACGCGTGTTTTAGTCGATACAGGCTATTATCATCTCCTGTTTTTTGCCATTGAAAATCCAAATCATTGCGCTCATGTGATGACTTTAAATTTAGCGGATAGTCAGCGTCAAGAACTTACTGACTGGCTAATGCTGAAACTCAAACCCTATGAATTGATTTCTTCTAGTCAAGCTAAAAATATTTTAAAAGCCGAATACAAGAAATTAAAACTGCAAATTCTCAAAGAAAATTCAGGGACTACTACAACAGAAAAAAATCCTTGGAAAACTTGGGCTTCAAATTTGTTATGTCAAATTTTTCAAACTTTTTCCCATCCGGAAAACCACTAATCAGTGATTAATTAATATATTATAGAACTACTATTTCATTTTTTTGCCTGAGCTTGCCTTAAGTAGTTCATCATCAATAATTAAAAGTTTCTAGTTAGCGTGGTTTTGGGGGTCTACCCCATGAATGACTAAGAGTCGGGGTTTGAGTCCTGAGTTAAGGGCTAAATTACAATATTTTTACATCACTTCTCATAGTTAGCTTTATTTTAACCAACTTACTTATGCACTTAAAAGCTTATCATAAAACAAAAAGGTTTACCCCAATCTCTAACTACTCAAACTATCAGAAATTAAACTAAATTAAACTAGATTACTCTAATAGTGATAAAACTATATATAATCTAAATAGTGTAGGAAAAACAGAGGTTGTAAAATTGAACCCAAGTGCATTTGCTTCCCCACAGCATACTGCTTTGCTCGCTAACCGCTATCAGCTCAAAAAGTTGATTGCTAAGGGGGGAATGGGTGAAGTTTTTCTGGCGGATGATATTTTATTAGGTGGTATACCAGTTGCTATTAAGTTTTTAGCAAAAACTGTTGCTAGTGCCAAAATAAAACAGGCGTTTATTCATGAAGCTTTAGTGAGTGCAGCTTTAAGTCAAAAAAGTTTACATATTGTCCGAGCTTATGATTATGGTGTGAGTGAAAGCGGGAAACCTTATTATGTGATGGAATATGTGAACGGTAAGACTTTAAAAGATTTGATTCCCACACCTTTACCGCAATTTGTGCATCTGACAAGGCAAATTTGTTGGGCTTTAGAATGCGCTCATCAAGGTATTGATATTGATGATAGAATATGTCCTTTAATTCATAGAGATATTAAACCAGCTAATATATTAGTGGTTCCTGATGCGATATTAGGTGAATTAGTCAAAATTTTGGATTTTGGGATAGCAAGTTTTTTAAACTATACCGCAAAAGTTAGTAACCATCAACAATTTTATGGGACTCTGCCTTACGCTTCCCCAGAACAGTTGGACGAGGGAGAATTAGATAGTCGTTCTGATATTTATAGTTTGGGTGTGGTGATGTTTGAAATGCTCACAGGGAAGAAACCTTGGGAGCCGGAAACAGATTTATTTGGCGCTTGGTATAAAGCACATAACTTTCAAGAGCCACGCGCGATCGCACAAGTAGAACCCCAACTACAACTACCTCAGCAAATCAATGATTTAATCATGGCTTGTCTAGAGAAAAAACCCAGCGATCGCCCCCAAAGTATGAAAGAAATATTACAAATTTTAAATACTGTAGAAAAACAAGTACCTTATGCTGCACCTACAACTCCAGCACCGAAATTTCACCACCAACCGCCAGTTTCTGGGTTAACCCCAGCTATAGAGAAAAAATGCGGGGAACTCACATGGCCAAAAAATAAACCTATCCTGGAAATTGTTTTTCCCCACCTGCTGAATACTGCACAGCCAAGTATTGTCACCATCTGTTTAATGTTGTCTGCACAAGAAATTAATCAACGTGCTGGTGATTGTCAGTTGCATAACGAGTTTATTTGGCTGAAATCTCCTCATCCCATGTTGCTCTGGGTGACAATTATCCAGACTCCAGCCCTGGGTTTTAAGTGGCTCCCCTGTTACTTAGATTTACAAAATCCGCAAAATCATCAACTGGTGGATTCATTAGTCACTCATGAACGTTATCCAGTAATTTGCTTTACCTTAGAATCACCCCACTCCTGTGCCAAGGTTCTCAGCAGCTACATCCCAGATGAAAAAAGGGAAAAGTTAAAAACCTGGGTACTAGAAAGTAAAAATATACCCCCCTCAAATCAAGCTCATGTGAGCAAAAATCTCTTAAAACAACAGTATAAACAGATGCAATCTCAAAGGTTGCAACAAATGGTATGAATGTGGAAATAAATAAAGCTATGTGTTATTTTATACTGTAATAACTGTATTGAAATAGCTGTTGAAAAAAAATTCCTTTCTTACCAAAAAACACTTGACAAATGCAAGTTAAACAGCCATAATAGTGAAGTTGGAAATCAAGGGACTGTAGTTCAATTGGTTAGAGCACCGCCCTGTCACGGCGGAAGTTGCGGGTTCGAGCCCCGTCAGTCCCGTTATCATAGCGAGTAATAATTTTTAAGTTCCCTGGCAGTATCTGACTGGGGATATTTATTTATAGGAACATTGATCATCCTTTCTGAAAAAGAGAAACAATTGTGACCATTAGAGTTCGGATTGCACCGAGTCCAACCGGTAATTTACATATTGGTACAGCCAGAACTGCTGTATTTAATTGGTTATTTGCTCGCCACCACGGAGGAAAATTTATTCTCCGCATTGAAGATACAGATTTAGAGCGATCGCGTCCCGAATATACAGAAAATATTCTAGAGGGTTTTCGCTGGCTAGGACTGAACTGGGATGAAGGGCCATTTTTCCAATCCCAACGCTTGGATATATATAAAGAGGCGGTAGAAAAACTTTTGGCACAAGGTTTAGCTTATCGCTGTTACACTACTTCCGAAGAATTAGAAGCGCTACGAGAAAGACAAAAAGCCAGAAACGAAGCCCCCCGTTACGACAATCGCCACCGTAACCTGACTCCAGAACAAGAAGCAGCTTTTCAAGCTGAAGGGCGTAGCTGTGTGATTCGGTTTAAAATTGCTGATGACCGAGAAATTGTCTGGAATGACTTAGTTAGGGGAACCATGACTTGGCGCGGTAGTGATTTGGGGGGAGATATGGTCATCGCCCGCGCTTCAGAAGCAGGTATTGGTCAACCACTGTACAACTTCGTTGTTGTCATCGATGACATCGATATGCAAATTAGCCATGTTATCCGGGGAGAAGATCACATTGCTAACACCGCCAAGCAAATTCTGTTATATGAAGCTTTAGGTGCAACAATTCCAAAGTTTGCCCACACGCCTTTAATTTTAAATATGGAAGGGCGGAAACTGTCTAAACGGGATGGAGTTACTTCCATTTGTGATTTTCAGAAAATGGGTTTTACGGCGGAAGCTTTAGTTAATTACATGACTTTGCTGGGTTGGTCACCCCCAGAATCCACTGAAGAAATTTTCACTTTAGATACCGCAGCGCAAAAGTTTAACTTTGAGCGGGTGAACAAAGCTGGTGCTAAATTTGACTGGGCAAAGTTGGATTGGTTAAATAGTCAGTATCTGCATAGTATGCCCACAGATCAACTGACAGATTTAATTATCCCCTTTTGGCAAGCCGCCGGATTTACCTTTGGGGAAGGACGAGAACGCCCTTGGTTAGAGCAGTTGGTGACTTTACTGAGCCAGAGTTTAACTCGTCTGGTAGATGCTGTGGAGATGAGTAAACCTTTCTTTAGTGCAACGGTAGAATTGACAGCAGAAGCTACCGAACAATTACAAAAAGAAGGGTCAGCAGTGGCACTTGAGGCGATTCTGGCAGCTGTGGCCAGTCAACCGGAATTTTCGGAAACCGCCGCCCAAGATATCATTAAGCAGGTGGTAAAAGAGCAAAAACTGAAGAAAGGATTAGTGATGCGATCGCTCCGAGCCGCTTTAACTGGAGATGTTCATGGCCCAGATTTAATTCAATCCTGGTTACTCTTAAATCAGATTAATTTAGATCAGCCACGTTTACAACAGGCGATCGCCGTCAATTAGAGGCAGGGGAGCAGGGAGCAGGGAGCAGGGAGCAGGGGGAAAAAGTTCCTAGTCCCCAGTACCCAGTCCCCAATCCCCAATCCCCAATCCCCAATACCGGGAACTTACGGTGTAAAATTCGTGTCATAAAAAAACACTGAGCAAATTATGTAACCACAATGTCCAAAATAGTGCTAAACCAAGGCATAAGATTATCGTTGATGATCATTACGCTCGGCATGACATCAGTAATTCATCCCGGAGCCGATGCTCAAGACACACCACCGATATTTGGAGATATCACTATCAACCAGCAATTTTCTCCAGATCCTTTCACAGTTAGAGGCATGAGTGGTGGCTCAGTACCCGGTAGAAAAGTGGCTGGACGGGCTGAAACCCCCACTGGCCCTTGTACAGGCTTTGTCGATACAACCCCAGGACATACATTGAATTTAACCAATAGATTTGAGTATTTAAAGCTACTAGTAGAAAGTCCTCAAGATACTACAATGATTGTCAAAGGCCCTGGGGGAACTTGGTGTAATGACGATTTCGAGGGCAAAAATCCCGGTATAGTCGGGGAATGGCTACCGGGAATTTACCAAATTTGGGTTGGTTCATACGAAAAAGACAAATATTTTCCCTATACGTTACAAATCACAGAGGTTGAATAGGGAAAGGAAAATTTGGGAAATGAGATATCTTCATTTCCCACTCAGGTAATTTTTTAGTGGTACAGAAATGCTGTAATGACTGGGATATAGGGCTTGTGGTGGTTTTATCAATCTTTTGATCCCCCCAGTCCCTTCACTTCTGGTGCAAAGTTGTATTAAAATTAAGTTAACTTTAATTAAGATACTTTTTGAGATCGTCGTCATAGCCTTATAGCTATACGATTTAGGATCAAAGATCAAATTAAACAAAATGGCACACCTATCTAGTGACAGGTGATCAGATCATCGGTTCCTAGAGATGGTTAATTGTATTGGCATCTAGAGGCAAATTAAAATGAAATTCTCTTGGAGAGTCGCAGTACTCTGGACATTGCCTGCTTTGGTAATTGGCTTTTTCTTCTGGCAAGGGGCCTTTGCTGGCGCTCCTGCTGACATGAGTAGAAATACAGCTAATACCCGCATGACTTATGGCCGCTTTCTGGAATATTTGGACGCTAATCGTGTTACCAGTGTGGATCTATATGAAGGTGGTAGAACGGCAATTATCGAAGCAAATGATCAAGATATCGAAAATAGTGTACAACGGTGGCGGGTTGATCTCCCCATTAATTCTCCTGAGTTAATTACCAAGCTCAAAGAAAAAAACATTAGTTTTGATGCCCACCCCATGCGTAATGATGGCGCGATTTGGGGACTACTGGGAAATCTAATTTTTCCAATTTTATTGATTACCGGATTGTTCTTTTTGTTCCGTCGCTCTAGCAATATGCCCGGTGGCCCTGGTCAAGCGATGAACTTTGGCAAGTCTAAGGCTCGCTTTCAAATGGAAGCTAAAACCGGAGTCAAGTTTGACGATGTAGCAGGTATTGAAGAAGCTAAAGAAGAACTACAAGAAGTTGTAACTTTCTTAAAACAGCCAGAAAAATTTACGGCTGTAGGCGCACGCATTCCTAAAGGGGTGTTGTTAATTGGGCCTCCAGGAACTGGTAAAACTTTACTAGCAAAAGCGATCGCTGGGGAAGCTGGTGTACCTTTCTTCAGTATTTCCGGTTCGGAATTTGTGGAAATGTTTGTGGGTGTGGGTGCATCCCGTGTCCGCGATTTGTTTAAGAAAGCGAAAGATAACGCTCCCTGTATCATCTTCATTGATGAAATTGACGCAGTGGGTCGCCAACGGGGTGCTGGTATTGGTGGCGGTAATGATGAGAGAGAGCAAACCCTTAACCAATTGCTCACCGAAATGGATGGCTTTGAAGGCAACACTGGTATTATTATTATTGCTGCCACAAACCGTCCTGATGTCCTAGACTCAGCATTGCTACGTCCTGGTCGTTTTGACCGTCAAGTAACTGTGGATGCACCAGATATTAAAGGACGTTTGGAAGTTTTACAAGTCCACGCCCGGAATAAGAAGCTCGATCCTAGTGTATCTTTAGATGCGATCGCCCGCCGGACACCCGGTTTCACAGGTGCAGATTTAGCTAACTTACTCAACGAAGCCGCAATTCTCACCGCCAGAAGACGTAAAGAAGCAATCACCATCCGCGAAATTGATGATGCGGTGGATAGAGTAGTTGCGGGTATGGAAGGTACTCCATTGGTAGATAGCAAGAGCAAACGCTTGATTGCTTACCATGAAGTCGGACACGCTTTAGTGGGGACTTTGTTAAAAGAACATGACCCCGTACAGAAAGTTACTCTCATCCCACGGGGACAAGCACAAGGTTTAACCTGGTTTACTCCCAACGAAGAACAAGGATTAATTTCCCGTTCTCAACTGAAAGCCAGAATTACTGGTGCTTTGGGTGGACGCGCTGCTGAAGAAGTGGTATTTGGTGCGGCGGAAGTCACAACTGGCGCAGGTGGAGACTTGCAGCAATTATCAGGAATGGCGCGTCAAATGGTAACTCGCTTTGGGATGTCTAACTTAGGGCCACTTTCACTGGAAAGCCAACAAGGTGAAGTCTTCTTGGGTCGTGATTGGACAACCCGTTCTGAGTATTCGGAATCCATTGCAGCTCGCATTGATGCTCAAGTCCGCGAAATCGTAGAAGAATGCTATGACAACGCTAAGAAAATTATGCGTGATCACCGCACAGCCTGCGATCGCTTAGTAGATTTGCTCATCGAGAAAGAAACTATAGACGGCGAAGAATTTCGCCAAATTGTCGCTGAGTACACTGAAGTACCTGATAAAGCTCAGTATGTACCCCAACTGTAATTGTTAAATCAGCTAAAAAACAAATTCAATGGGGATGATATATATCATCCTCATTTTTTTATAGGTGGGGATTGGGGACTGGGGATTGGGGACTGGGGATTGGGGACTGGGGATTGGGGACTAAAAATCATTATTTTTTCACAAGCCTATCAAGTAAAATAGGGGAATTTACAAATTTTATATGGCATAAATTGATGTTTTCATTTGTGATAATAAATTCAATATTTTAGTGAATCTCAAGTTTATTTATCAGGCAATAATATTATGACCGCATTTAATTTAGAAGTTGAAGAAACAGGTGTTGGAGAAGCTATTACTAACGGTCAACGCCTTGACCTTTACCTTTCACAAGAATTACCAGAGTTATCCCGTTCTCGCATTCAACAATTAATTGAACAGGGTCAGGTTCAACTGAATAATCAAATCTGCAAAACTAAAAAAATTCCTGTCAAAGTAGGCGATCGCATTATTTTAGAAATTCCAGAAGTCCAACCCCTGCAACTAGAAGCCGAAGATATCCCCCTCGATATTCTCTATGAAGACGACCAATTACTAATTCTCAACAAACCAGCCGGTTTAGTGGTTCATCCTGCACCTGGTCATCCTGATGGGACTTTAGTAAATGCTGTATTAGCACATTGTCCCCATCTTCCCGGAATTGGCGGTGTCCAGCGTCCAGGAATTGTGCATCGATTAGATAAGGATACAACCGGGGCGATCGCCATTGCTAAAACTGACCTTGCATATCACAGCCTACAAGCACAACTCCAAGCAAAAACCGCACGGCGAGAATACTTAGGTGTCGTTTACGGTGCGCCACAAACCGCTACTGGCATCATCGATTTCCCCATTGGTCGTCATCCCCAAGATAGAAAAAAAATGGCAGTAGTCCCTATAGAAAAAGGCGGTAGGTCTGCCATCACTCATTGGCAGGTACTAGAACGTTTAGGAAACTATACATTAATCCATTTTCAATTAGAAACCGGACGTACCCATCAAATTCGTGTCCACAGCGTTAAAATCGGTCATCCCATTGTTGGCGACCCAGTTTATGGTTCTGGTCGTTCTGTAGGGGTCAATTTACCAGGTCAAGCACTGCACGCTTGGCGACTGAAGTTACAACATCCCGTTTCTCAGGATTGGATTTCAGTCACAGCTACCCCTCCTCAAACATTCACTACTTTGCTAGAAATTCTCCGGCGGCGAGTTGCTACCTGAAGCGACGGCACAACCCATAATCGGGATTCCTAATTAGTCCCTAATATTGAGATTTGTAAACTTTTCTCCAGTTTTTCCCTCCCCAAAGATAGACCACAACGACTTATAGCAAAATTAAGCAACATAAAATTAACAACATTTAATAAAAACAGCACTCACTCAGAATACACCCAAAAACTCTCATGTCCTGTATTTTCAACAGTTCTGGAAAAATTAATAAAATATAAAATTTATAAATTCTTCAGGTATTTATCCGAAATGTAAAGCAATATTACGATTTTTTTGGCATTTTCTCAGGCAAAGTCCTTGTATGTAAAGGATTTGAGGGGGTTCTTATTCCGGCATCTTATTTATTCATAATTTGTAACAAATAAAGGAGCTGTGGCATTGTATAAACATAAACTGAAGGGGTTAAATGACAGACAAAAGTCAAACAAAGCAATTAGTTTATACAAATTTGCCGATTTCTCATAAAATAACCCCAGGTTCTCATAATTGCTTGTTGCTCTGGTGACAGGGAATCAAGAGACAAAAGTGAGAAGCGGTTTGATCCCCAGTCTGTTTTTAAACATTCCCAATTTGATTAATCGCTGTTGGTGCAAAAGAGACGCGAGACCCTATGGAGAATCTATAAGACCTGGAATAATTCCGGCAAGACTCAGAGAAATAGGAATCGCTTAAGCTCTAAACCATGCGAAGTTCAAAAAACACCGCCAGTTTTAATCTAGACATCTCAAGAAATTAGGAGATTAAATTCCATGACATTAGATGTATTTACCAAGGTAGTTTCTCAAGCTGACTCCAGAGGCGAGTTTTTGAGCAACGAGCAACTAGACGCTTTAACCAACGTTGTTAAAGAAGGTAACAAGCGTTTAGACGTTGTTAACCGCATCACCAGCAATCAATCAGCTATTGTTACCAACGCAGCTCGTGCTTTGTTTGAAGAACAACCCCAATTGATCGCTCCTGGTGGTAACGCTTACACCAACCGTCGTATGGCTGCTTGTCTGCGCGACATGGAAATCATCTTACGTTACGTTACCTACGCTATCTTGGCTGGTGATGCGAGTGTTTTAGATGATCGCTGCTTGAACGGCTTACGCGAAACCTACCAAGCTCTAGGAACCCCTGGATCTTCCGTAGCTGTAGGCGTACAAAAAATGAAAGAAGCTGCTGTTGGTCTAGCTAACGATCCTAACGGCATCACCAAAGGCGATTGCAGCCAATTGATGTCTGAAGTAGCTAGCTACTTTGATCGTGCTGCTGCTGCTGTTGCTTAAGATTAAGCACAAAGCCCAGCACCTAAACATTTAGGTAATCAGACCAAAAATTTACGAAATACCAAGGAGATTTTAGAAGATGGTTAAAACACCAATTACCGAAGCTATTGCAGCTGCTGATACCCAAGGCCGTTTCTTAGGCAACACCGAACTACAAGCAGTTAACGGTCGTTACGTTCGCGCTATTGCTAGCATGGAAGCTGCTCGTGCTTTGACCTCCAATGCACAAAAATTGATTGATGGTGCAACCCAAGCTGTATACCAAAAATTCCCCTACACCACCCAAACACCAGGACCTCAGTATGCTGCTGACAGCCGTGGTAAAGCTAAGTGCGCTCGTGATGTCGGACACTACCTACGCATCGTTACTTACAGCTTAGTTGCTGGTGGTACTGGTCCTATGGATGAATTTTTGATTGCTGGTTTGGCTGAAATCAACAGCTCCTTCGATTTGTCCCCCAGCTGGTACGTTGAAGCTATCAAATACATGAAAGCTAATCATGGTTTGAGCGGACAAGCTGCTAACGAAGCAAACACCTACTTTGACTACGCTATCAACGCTCTTAGCTAGATAGTACCTTGCCCGGAGAGGGGTGCAAGTGCTGGATGGAATTAACCAGTCGCTCATTTGGGAAACCAAAAAGACCGAACTGGCTCACCTAGCAGTTGGATCTCGCTCCGGGCAGACTTTTATTCAGCAGAGAAATAAAAAATAACAGATTTAGTAAAGTCAGCAGTCGGTATAAATAGCCGAAATGCAAATAAATAGGTGAACCACAATGGCAATTACAGCAGCAGCATCCAGGCTAGGAACAGAGCCTTTTAGCGATGCACCTCGAGTTGAACTGCGCCCTAACGCCAGCAAAGATGAAGTAGAGGTTGTTATCCGCGCCGTTTATCGGCAAGTTTTGGGTAACGACTATTTGATGGCCTCCGAACGTCTCGTAAGCGCTGAATCACTCCTGCGGGATGGTAATTTGACAGTGCGGGAGTTTGTCCGGAGCATTGCCAAATCAGAACTCTACAAAAGCAAGTTTTTTTATTCTAGTTTCCAAACTAGATTAATTGAACTCAACTACAAGCATCTTTTGGGACGCGCTCCCTACGATGAGTCAGAAGTGGTATACCACTTAGACTTGTACCAAAACAAAGGGTACGACGCGGAAATTGATTCCTATATTGATTCTCAGGAATACCAAAATAACTTCGGTGATAGTATCGTCCCGTATTATCGTGGTTTTGAGACTCAACCAGGGCAAAAAACAGTAGGTTTTACCCGTTTATTCCGATTGTACCGGGGTTATGCCAATAGCGATCGCGCCCAAGTAGAAGGTACTAAGTCTCGTTTGGCAGAGGATTTAGCTAGTAATAAATCTTCCACAATCGTGGGACCATCGGGAAGCAACGATAACTGGAATTTCCGTGCTTCCTCAGATGTAGCTCCCAAGAAGAATTTGGGAAATGCTGTTGGTATGGGCGATCGCGTGTATCGCATCGAAGTAACAGCAATCCGTGGTTCTGGCTATCCCAGTGTTAGACGGAGTAGCACAGCAATTATCGTACCTTACGAGCGCCTTTCTGACAAGATTCAGCAAATTCATCGGCAAGGTGGCAAAATTGTTAGCATAACCTCAGCTTAAGCTGGAGTTACTCAACGGCAGTCATTAATGGGGTTTTTCCCTATCAGCGACTGCCTCAACCATATAGGAGATAGAGAAGTAATGTTCGGTCAAACCACACTTGGGGCTGGTAGCGTTTCTTCATCTGCAAGCCGAGTATTTCGTTATGAAGTTGTAGGCTTGCGCCAAAACGCAGAAACAGACAAAAATAAATTCGATATCCGTCGCAGTGGTAGCGTGTTTATCACCGTACCATACAGTCGGATGAACGAAGAAATGCAACGCATTAACCGACTAGGTGGCAAAATTATTAACATTTCCACATTGAGCGCTGATAGCTTAGATGGCGTAGCCGCAGAAAACTAAGATCCTGGCAATGAAAGCACCCAGTGGAGAAGACTATTCAGCAGAAAACACCCCCCAATTGACACCAGAGTTAGCACTGGCCAACCTGCAATCATCAGATTTAAGTCTCCGCTATTACGCAGCTTGGTGGTTAGGCAAATTTAGAGTCAACCGCCCAGAAGTTGTACAGGCGTTAATTGCAGCGTTGGAGGATGAAGCTGACAGAACAGAAATGGGAGGTTATCCACTCCGCCGCAACGCAGCCAGAGCATTGGGGAAATTAAGTGATGTCAGTGCTGTTCCCAGCTTAATTAAGTGCTTGGAATGTTCTGACTTTTATGTCCGGGAAGCAGCAGCTCAGTCTCTGCAAAAGCTAGGTGATAAAACTGCTGCACCAGCACTAATTAAAATGCTAGATGGAGGCTTGGGACAAGCTGTGCAAGTACCAGGTAGACCCCATCTAACCCAACCCTATGAAGCGGTAATAGAAGCCTTGGGAGCTATTGGTGCAACTGAGGCTATTTCTTTAATTTCACCGTTTTTAGGGCATGAAATCCCTGGTGTACAGTGCGCCGCGTCTAGGGCAATGTACCAGCTAACCGAAGACTCTAGTTATGGGGATAGGTTAGTAAAAATGTTGTCCAGTGACGATCTGAAACTGCGCCGCCTAGTTTTGGCAGATTTGGGGGCAATTGGCTATATGCCAGCAGCAGAGGCAATTGCGATCGCCAAAGTAGAAAATAGCTTCAAACTGATGGCCCTCAAAGGATTACTAGAGCATCAACTCACCCCAGAGTTAGATGCCTTATCTGTTTCTGATCATGCTATCCAGGTGATGAACTTGATGGATGGACTCTTGTAATAATTCGTAGTGCCTCTTGCTCCCTTTGGGAGAGCTTCGCTAACAGAGGAGCTTCGCTAACGTAGTTCGTAATGCCTCCTTTCCTGCGGAACGCTACGCGAACAGAGGAGCTTCGCTCTAAGCGCAGCTATGCCGAAGGCTTTACGTAATTCGTAACTACTTCCTATGAATTATCAATCATGAATTGGAGCGTAGGATTTGACTGATGAATTAATCCATGCCGTCACCCTGGCAGATACACCAGAAAAAATGGTGGCGGCAGTACAAAACTTAGCAGCAGCTGAAGATATCGCCGTCATTCCCACATTAATTGCGGTGTTTGGATATAACAACCCAGCCGCAGCAGCAGTGGCAGTGACAGCATTAACAGCAATGGGAGAAATAGCAGTACCACAATTGCTCTCCGAAATCGACGATTATAACTATGGCGCACGGGCTTATTCGATTCGTACTTTAGCAGCGATCGCCGATCCCCGTGCCTTAGACGTTTTAATCACAGCCGCAGCCACAGACTTCGCTCCCAGTGTCCGCCGTGCAGCTGCCAAAGGATTGGGAAATTTAAACTGGCATCAACTCAACTCTCCCCACAGAGAGACAGCCCAGCAAAAAACTTTAGAAACCCTGCTTTTAATTTCCCAAGACTTAGAATGGTCAATCCGTTACGCTGCCGTTGTCGGGTTACAAGCCTTGGCTCAAATCCCTGACTTACAGCAGCCCATTCAGGCTAGACTTCAGCAGATGTTGGTCACTGATCAAGAAAAAGCAATTCGCGCTCGTGTCCAACTAGCTATTGCCTAATTCCTGATTTACATACCATAAAACAAGGAAAAAGTAAATATGTCAATACCATTACTCAATTATTCATTTACCACGCAAAATCAGCGTGTCGAAGGCTACGAAGTCCCCAACGAAGACACACCAACCATATATCGGTTAGCAGATGCTACCTCAGATACAGATATTGATGCCATTATTTGGGCAGCATATCGGCAAATCTTTAGCGAACACCTAATCATTGCCAGCAATCGCCAAAAATTTCTCGAATCTCAACTACGAAATCGGGCAATTAACGTCCGCGATTTTATCCGGGGATTAGGTAAATCTGAAGTTTACCGCACACAAGTAGCAGATATTAACACCAACTACCGCTTAGTTGACATCACCTTAAAGCGGTTTATAGGACGCGCCGCCTACAACAAAGACGAAGAAATTGCTTGGTCAATTGTGATTGGTACAAAAGGATTACATGGTTTCATCGATACCTTATTAGATAGTGAAGAATATCTGGATAACTTTGGCGATGACATCGTACCTTTCCAACGCCGTCGCTACAAAGACCGACCCTTTAACTTAGTTAACCCCCGTTATAGTTCATACTGGCGCGATCGCATGATGTTGGAATCCATCGGTGGTCGTTCCTTCTATAGCGCCCGCACCACAGGCTTTGCTAGTAAACAAGAAATTCGACGCATCATTCCCGCCAATTTCATGAGCATGGCCGGAGAAATTATCGCCCCAGAATGGAACTACCAACGGACAATAGCTACAGTTACCGCCCAAATCAAAGACATCAAGATTCCCGACAACTCCCGTGAAATTGGTACACCCCAACCAACCATGAAACCCGTAGCTGTGGCTCTACCTTATCGTTACATCCCCGCAAATCCCACAAATTAAGACCTGAGCTAAGACATCAAACTCAAACAACTGATAACTGAAATGACAATTCCTTTACTAGAATACAAACCTAGTTCTCAAAATCAGCGCGTTGCTGGTTACGAAGTTCCTAACGAAGACACTCCCCGGATATACCGCATCGAAGACTGTGCCTTTGATAGTGAAGCCCAAGAATTAATTTGGGCAGCCTATCGGCAAGTTTTTAGCGAACATGAAATCCTCAAATTCTATCGCCAAAGCAACCTAGAATCCCAGGTAAAAAATCGCGCCATTACCGTCCGCGACTTTATCCGGGGTTTAGCTAAATCCGAAGCCTTTCGGAATCTAGTTGTACAAACCAACTCCAACTATCGCCTTGTAGAAATTGCTCTCAAACGGCTTTTAGGTCGTGCATCCTACAACAAAGAAGAAGAAATTGCCTGGTCAATCAAAATAGCCACCCTCGGTTGGGATGGATTTGTTGACGCTTTAATCGACTCTCAAGAGTATCAAAGCAACTTTGGCGATAACATAGTTCCCTACCAACGCCGACGGTACAAAGATCGACCCTTTAACCTAGTCACACCCCGCTACGGTAACTACTGGCGCGACAAATTAGAAGATGCCCGCTATAAAGCCGGAGACATCAAAAACTTCATGGAATTAGCCAACTCCATCGAAATCAAGATGCTGAAATTTACTCCAGTAAACCTAGCCAGCATTGAAATTCCCGACATGGCTAGAGATATCAACCCCGAAGGTATTCCCGTTTCCATCAACTCCAGCGCCAATTTCCCCGTCCGGTAAATAGCTGATTGTCAGCTGTATTACTACGACCCCCAGCAAAAATAAGTTTCTTCTTGATACTAAATTGCTGCAAAATTAGCTCTACCCATCAACATAATGGGGGAGAATAAGTAAAGCATCAGTGAGGATTCGAGGATTTAAAAAGCCTTCAATTTTCCCACCTAGCTTTTTGTTTAAATTCTTAATAAGAGGAAGAAAGCAGTATGTCTCTGCCATTACTTCAATACAAACCCAGCAGTCAGAATCACCGAGTCAGCAGCTTTGGTGTAGCTGACCAGAATGAAGATACACCATATATCTACCGCATCGAAGATGTCAGTTCTTACACTGATATTCAGAGTATTATTTGGGCAGCCTATCGCCAAGTTTTTAGCGAACATGAAATTCTCAAATTCAATCGCCAAACAGCTCTAGAATCTCAGCTAAAAACTGGCTCTCTATCCGTGCGTGACTTCATCCGAGGTTTAGCCAAATCTGAAGCCTTCTATCGTTTAGTTGTCTCATCCAACAACAACTACCGTTTAGTAGACATTACCCTCAAGCGGTTATTAGGCCGTGCGTCTTACAACAAAGACGAACAAATTGCTTGGTCAATTGTCATTGGTACTAAAGGTTTTGGTGGCTTTGTTGATGCTTTAGTAGACAGCGAAGAGTACAGCAACAGCTTTGGTGATAACATCGTACCTTACCAACGCAAACGCATGGAAGGTCGTCCTTATAACTTGGTAACACCTCGTTACGGCGAAGACTTCCAAGAAAGAGAAGGTACAGTTCAAACCGATTGGCGCTTCACCTTGGAGAAGTTCTACACCCGCAAGTTCCAAGAAAAACGACTACCCGAAGGCGACCCCCGCAAATATGCGGATATGGCAGAATCCGTTAGTGGTAAGGGTAACTACGCCCAAAAGCTATCTGCATTTGATATTGATTATCTGAATGCAGTTCCTTACCGTGGTGGTAGCAGACGCTAGGATTTAACATCTGACTGTCTAAAATTTTATACTGGGTCTGGTTTTTGCATTGATGTGACGACGGGTTGGCAGTTTTTCTGTTAGCTAGGCGTTACTTTAAGTGGAAACTAGACCCAGTAGCTTTTTGTACGATTAATAATATAGTGTTGGCTTTCTATAAATTTGTAGTGGCGTGGCACGCTTAAAATAGTGCATTATGTTTCTCTTGTGGAACAGGCATCTTGCCTGTTCTGGGAGGGCTAGAAGCCAAACCCACAATATTTATGCTTATGCACAAAATTAGCTCTGTCACGCCAGTAGTTGGGGGCATGGCTGCGCTAAAGCGATAGCGTAACCCACCATGAATATTGATAATTATCTAAGACGTGAAGTAATTTGGTTAGGCGTTCCGATTTACCCTATTAGCAATTTTTGAAACCTTTCATCATTGCGAATGCTGTCAAAATCAGGGTTATATTTCGCTTCCCTCCGACATCGTAAAGCATTGATATTAATTGCTTGTTGTAGATTTTCAAGGGCTAAATTAACAACACCTTGCAAGGCATAAAAGCAAGCTTTAGCATAATAACCACTTTCATCTTGAGGATTTAATTCTAAGGCTTTGTTGCAATTTTCCAAAGCTTCTTGATAGCGTCCTGCGCGGCCTAATATAATACCATTATTCGCCCACCACAATGGTTCTTTTGGTTCAAGTTTTAAAGCTTCTTTGAGATTATTTAATGCTTCGTCATAATCACCTAATAAACTGAGAATTAAACCTTTATAACTGAAAAAATTAGATTCGTTTAATTTTATTCTTAAAGCTTTATCAATACTAATTAGTCCATCTTTATAACGATGTAATTTCGTCAGTACCTCACCTCGATTACTCCAAAGGTCGGGGTCATCATCTTGAATAGCTAAGGCTTTGTTGAAACTATGGAGTGCCTCTTCATGTCGCTCTAAGTTGCCCAACGCTGCACCTCGATTCTTCCAAAGGTTGGGGTCATCATCTTGAATAGCTAAGGCTTTGTCGAAACTATGGAGTGCCTCTTCATATCGCTCTAACTTGAGCAACGGTACACCTCGATTCTTCCAAAGGTTGGGGTCATCATCTTGAATAGCTAAGGCTTTGTC
>NZ_CAWUOL010000028.1:0-51321 GCF_963923915.1 Nodularia chucula CCY0103
TTGTTTCCGTAATTTCCCTGTCTGACAGCTAAGGGTGCGGAATGTGGGTTAAATATAATTCATTGAGTTTAACCAATCGACGTAGATTAAGTATTCTTATTAACAATAAGAATTAAAGTCTGGTCAACAAAGGGTGTTATTTACTACTGACTGCTTGAGTGAAGGGGTAAATTTACAGTCTCATTAAGCAAGTACAGTGAAAATACTAAGTATATTCCGAAATGAGCAATATCAAAAACTACTCTCACAACCTGACCACCACTCGGATTTTGAACGAGTAGTTTTACAGGAGATTTATCAACGGGGCTATAAACCTGATACCGCACAGGAATTAATTCCAGAGGCGAACTTTGACACTCCCCGCGATAAATCGACGGGGATTCTTGGTTCAACGAAACCACTTAACCTAGAGTCCTTGCGTCGTCTAAACCAGAGGTGGGATTCTCCCCAAGCGTTAATTCGGGTATGCCCTACCCTATTTGCATGAGTGCAAGTCCTGTTTTGTTTGAAACAATTTGTTTCAAAATGCTGATTCGTCTAGTCCCTATAAATCTTTTGCCTACTGCTAGGAGGAAACTAGAATAATGCAGTAGAACCGCATAGATGAGGCAGTGCGGTCTTGGGGTTTCCCCAATTAGAGCAACTGCCGTTTAATTATCAAGGTTCAGTGCTTTCTCTTTCGACGGCTAGGTTTTTTAAGTGGTTGATTACCTTTCCACTATGCTAAATATAGCAGCATACTGGTACAATAATGAATAAAAGCCGTCGTTCTACGACGGGGCTTTAAACCCAATTTTTCGGTAATAATTTGCAGCAGTGAATCAACCAATCGTGTGTTCATGCGTTTCTGCAATCCTCTACTTAGCGCAAAATCTGCTCAATCATCCGATTGGCTTGGGAACCGTAACCACCGCCAAATAAATTAAAGTGATTGAGAATGTGATACAGGTTATACAGGGTTTTTCTCTGCTCATAACCTGCATCTAAAGGAAATACTTCGTTATAACCTTGGTAAAACCCAACAGGGAACCCACCGAATAATTCTGTCATAGCAATATCAACTTCTTTATCCCCAAAATAGGTTGCTGGATCAAATATTACCGGTTCACCTGACACAGTATACCCAGCATTTCCACCCCATAAATCACCATGCACTAAAGATGGTTGCACTTGATGATTAGCTAATAATTCCGGAATAGCTGCAAGTAATTCCTCTTGTTTGGGAAAACTCCCCCCTCGTCGTCTAGCTAATTGGAACTGATAACTTAGCCGATGTTGAGTATAAAATTCTGCCCAGTCTGCTGTCCAGGTATTAATTTGGGGTGTGGAACCAATCGTATTATTAATTTGCCATCCAAAACCTTTGTTGCTAGTAACTTTGTGCATCGCTGCTAACTTGCGTCCCATTTCTGGGGAAGATTTGCTGTTACTACCTCCCATTTCCAGCCATTCCAAGACGATATAACTAGAATTACCAGCCGTACCCCAGCAAATCGGTTTGGGTACACGAATGGTATTTGTCGCCAGCATTTGGTTTAAACCCAGCGCCTCAGCTTCAAACATCGCAACTTTAGAGGCTTGATTGATCTTGACAAAGTAAGTCAAATTACCATCAGCAACAGCATAACCTTGATTAATACAGCCACCACTCACACTGCGTTTGTGCTGAGGTTGAAATTTTTCGCCAGTGACTTGGCTTATGTGAGTATCAATTTCAGTCCACATTTTTCAATTCGGAAATAAGGATGAGGATATTTATCTATTTTCTCATGCCCCACTCCCCACTCCCTACTCCCCACTCCCTAATTTAGGGTTTCAACACAACTACACCGTAAGCATCTGGGGAAAGATACTGTTGTGCGGCTTGCATTAAGTCTGTTGCATCTTGGGATTGAATATGATCTGGGTAATTAAACGCAGGTTCTAAATCTCCCACCATAGATTGATAATAACCGTATAAACCAGCGCGATCGCTTGGTGTTTCATTGCCAAATATAAACCTATTGGCTACCCGTCGCCGCACACGAGCAATTTCTGGTTCTGACACTAACTCTGTATGTAGTATACGGATATGTTGGGCGATCGCCTCTTCCACAGCCTGTAAATTTTCCACCGCACATTTAGCCGAAATATAAAACGTCCCTTGTAACTGATTAGTCATATTACTCACACCAATAGAAGTCACCAGTTCTCGTTCTTCCTGCAAATCTCGCACCAGTCTAGAAGTCCGTCCATGTGCCAAAACTCCCGCCAACACATCCAAAGCATAACTATCATCTAGCTGTTGCAACCCTGGAACCCGCCACACCATGACTAAACGAGCTTCTTGCAGACTATCATCCACAAATTCCCGCCGCACAACTTCTGTAAACGCAGGTTCAGGCTTAACCCCTAACTGTTGACTGTTAACTGTTGACTGGGGAATGTGACTAAATCCCTCAGCCACAGTTGCAATTAACTCTTCCACAGGTAAATTACCCACAGCTACAGCCGTAATTGACTGGGGTTGATACCAAGTACGATGAAAATCACGCATTTGCTGGGGTTGGAGTTGAGAAATTACCGCTTCTGGCCCCAACACCGGACGGCGATAAGGTAACTTTTCAAAAGCTGTCTCCATTGACCTTCTAAACGTTCTGCGCCGGGGGTTATCTTCCGAACGGCGAATTTCTTCCAAAACTACCAAACGTTCCCGTTCAAAGGCATCATCAGGAATGCTGGCATTACATACTACATCTATTTGCAGTGGTGCTAACTCAGCAAAATCCTTGGGAGCGGTATCTATATAGTATTGAGTATAGTCTTGGCTAGTAGCGGCATTAGTCACAGCACCCCGTTCTTCAATTTGACGCTCAAATTCACCGCTAGCTAAACGCTCGGTTCCTTTAAAAATCATGTGTTCTAAAAAATGAGCCATGCCATTAATCGCATCAGATTCCACAGCCGAGCCAATATTAACCCACAAGCTGAGATTTACAGCTTCTACTGGCATTTGTTCTGCAACTATGGTCAAGCCATTGGGCAATTTATGCACCGTGGGGGCATTTATCCGAGGAAATTTAAGCAGGGTTGAGGTCATGGGTAGTAGGGAGTGAATAGCTTTGTTATTCCTTTATTTTATAACTCTCTTGATGATGTGAACTTGAATAAACACGTTTAAAATAAGTCGGGTATATTTTTATCTGAATAATCCTAGAGAAATCAAACAGTCAAAAATTCATAGTTTTGAAAATTTAAAAACCTTGGCTGCGAATGCTTTACCAGTTTTGAGGTTGGAATAATTCATACTAATGGTAGATGTGACGAGTTGCTCTTTGTGAAAGTACCACAGTAATTAATTTGGCAGTATTGTTTTTATACTTAATGACTATCTGGGAAATCTCGAATTTATGCGGATACTCAACAGCGTTAATTAACGTATATATACTGACAATTATCGGCTGTTGCAGTGAAAGTTAAGTATTTGTACGTTTGTTAGCTATCAATTCTCGGTTGAAGAACCCCACCCCGCAAGGGAGTCTACGGCGCACAGACCAAGGCAAAGCTAGATAATGGCTAGGTGACAGGATAAATGATTAATATCGAAAATATGGTATTTTCTAGTAATTTTGCTCTGAATGCAGCCTACTAATTACAGTGATAATACGCAATTATCAAGAAGTGATATTGTGATTTGTTCAGGAATAACACTAATATAATTTATATAGATTTGTGCGTAAGATTAAAGTATATTTTGTATTTTTAGGCTGCCAAGGTGAAACATAAACTACTGAGTAGTATTATAACCACTACGGACGACAAGACTTGATGCTCAAAACTAGTTAATAAAAGTAGTTTAATTTCCAACCCCTTGCACATAACAACTGATAAATAGTAAAGCAAAAATGCAAATTGATATTGATTCTAGGTTAAATAATACCCGTAAGCTTTTAAATGAGTTAGGTAATTCAGTTTCTAACTTAGTTAACTCTTCTCCTGATATTTCTGAAGATCCAGGAATTAAATCTTGTTTAGCAGGATTTTTAACTGCGTATCAAGAAGCAGTCCAACGACTAGAAAATCCTAGTTTCCGCATTGCAACTATTGGGACAACCTCTTCTGGAAAATCAACTATAGTTAATGCGCTAATTGGTCGTAAAATTGCCCCAATTGAAAACGGCGAAATGAGTGGTGGTGTCCTTACCCTCAAACATTCACCCGCACAGAAATTAGTCATTGCAGAAACAGAGGATGCTGCTTGGGAGACTGGAGAATGGACAGGGTTAAATGATGAAGATTTATACCAGCGCATCAGTACAGTCATGCACTCCTATAACCATGCGCGTAAAAAGCGTGAGTATGTTGCACCACAAATAACGGCTTATGTTCCGCTTTTACCTGCTTGTGATCCTTCTTTGTTAGGTTTACCGGCAAGTATAGGAATAGAATTAATTGATTTACCAGGTTTGAAATCAATTCAAGACCGGACTAATTTAGCAACTATTCAACAGCAAGTGAATAAAGCTTTTAGTTTAGTGGCTTTGGACTATATGCAAGTGGATGATGACCACAGAAAAAGGCTGTTAGAAGAATTAAAAAAAGTTGTTGAATATTTACAGGGTCGCACAGACTCAATGATTTTTATTTTAAACCGGGTAGACCACCGAGGTGCAGATGATTTTCCTCTAGAAGTGCGAATTAATCAACTGAAAGCAGAAATTCAAGAAGTTTTATCACTTCCCGAACCTCCTGATGTTCTACCTTTTAATGCTCGTCTTTTATATTATGCTCAATGTGCTTGGGGTGCAGGTGCTTTGAATGAGCCTTCAATAGTAGATCCACAGGTAAGGTCAAGATGTTTAAAAGCAATGTTTCAAGACTGCGCTGGAGTAATTCGTTTAAACACCAAAGACAACCAGGAATTAAAACAATGGTTTCGTGATTTTGAAGATTATGTTGAAAATAATAATTTTGTTGATGATGAAACTATGCGGAAAATTCTCCGCTATTCTTTAGAATGGAGTGGAGGTAGAGAACTTTGGGATATTTTCCGTATCAGAGTTGAACATTCATTTACAGAATTGGTAATAAATCAGATTCTAGTCGAAGTTTTTACGAATTATCAAGCTTTGGTGAATCATCTTAATAATCTGGTTACTATCCTAAAAATAAACTCGAAGGAAACAATAGAACAAGAAAAAGTTAAAATTAATAAGCTAGGAGAGTCAATACATGAATATTTAACCAGTAAAAATCAAGAATTTCAGAATGATCTCAATAGATGGATAGCAGACCTAAGATGGATAGCAGACCTAAAAAACCCCAATACAACAAATTTCGACCAAATCGACAGTCGCATTAGACAAGAAGCAGGTAAGACTAAGGGGTTAAAATATTTTGACCAAGTTTTTGATACAGTTCAGATAATCGAAAAAGACTTAGTACAATCTTTAATTTTTCCGGTAATAGATGCTTTGCAAAATAATCAAAGTGCTTATGACCTTGAAGAAAAATTACGCGAATTTATTTCCCCGTCATTAGCTGAGAATATTGCTAGAGTATATGATCACCTAAGTCGGAGATTAGGCAAATTTGAAAAACAATCAGAATTTTTAGTTAAGAGTGTACGTTGTGATAATAAGCAAGAAGTTAGAGGACTTGAGCATGATGAACGCTATGTAAGGTTACTGTATGCCACTATGAGAAATGCTATAGAAGCTAGAAGTAACTTTTTAATGCAAGCTCAAGGAGAAATATTTATAAAAGCTTTGGATAATTTTGCCAATGTATCCTTGGTGCATTTAAATATTGATGATGAAATATTTGCATCTGTAATCAATATTGAAGATGCAGTGACAAGTAATTTTAAAAAGAAATTACCGCCAGCTTCAGCGAAATTACCGGAAGATTTTTTTGATATTCCTTTGAATATTAAAAATGAGCAAAAAAAGCAGCCAGAAAAAGTTGGTGAAGAAGATGGAAGTTGTGGCAAAAAAACTGATAAATTTGAAGATAGAGAATATAAATTTCTCCAGATACCAAATATAGATGTAATGGGGAAACAATGGTCAGATAGTATTAAACAAGCCAAGATGAATTTATGGGATATCTTCCGAAATTGGAGTATTTTACAATTAAATCAAACAAATGAATTGTTTCAAGAATCTGTTAAAGAAATTACTGATTTTGTTCAAGGGGCGTTAAACGAACAGTTAAATGCTATTGAACGAAATGAGTTGTTACAGCAGCAGTTTTGGCAAAATTTTGAAATTCAAAAAGACGCTGTTACAGAAATCTATCAAAATTTACAAGCAATATGCACAGGTGAAAAATATGAATAATACATTATGTCAAGTATTGCTAAGATTTTGGGCTAGTTTTTGGGATATGTTAAGGAATGAGAAAAACCCTACATATAGTGAACCCAGAACTCAAAAACCAACATCAAAAATTTTAGTTTTAGTAATTAATTCGCTTAATCTAGATTTGATTCAATTTTTACAAAAACAGGGGAAAATAGAATCAGATGATTGTGATCAACTATATCGTGCTACTCGATGTTTATGGCTGGGAAGTAAAACTGATTTATCTCCAAAACTAAATGAAGATACCCGTTTTCAAGCCAAAGAAGAATCAGAGTATGATGTTTATTTGATTACAATTACCTTAGAGGAACAAGTTAGTGGATTTGAACGAAATGCAGATCAAATGGCAAGGATTTATGCTTTTCGCAAATTAGCTGGTTTACCTGTTAAAGTTTCTGAAAGGTTAACAGTTGAAGTTTACGAAAATACTAATGTTTATAGCTGCTGAAATATCGAATCATTATGCTGATTGATACTACTCTTTTAGTCAACAGTCCTGAAATTATTCAGGGTTTATTAAATGGCTCCATGAAACGTTATGGTAGCGTTATTCGTTGGGCTGATGGTACAGAAAAATCAGGTCAAATTATCCGCCATTTAGCAGAAACGCCAGGAGCAACTAAGCAAATTATAGATGGAATGAGTTTTCACAAATTAATAGGTATTGAAAATACTCTATCCTCGGTCATGGGTTTAACACAAATTGCTGCGGGTGCAAGTGTTTTAAATCTTGGTATCAGTATTGCTGGTTTTGTCTATATGGGTTATAAACTGCATCAAATTCAAAACTCATTAAATTATCTACAACAAGCAGTAGATGAAGGATTTAAACGTATTGAAGGACAACTTGCCTATATTTACCTATTAGTAGAAGATAGCCGAGAGCAACAAATAAGCCTCGCTAAAGCAATTTCTCATCTGCATCAAGCAATGTTAATTAAAGAAATTGCTGCTTTAAATGCTGAACTACAAGATCGTTCTCGCTTTCCCAATGAATCACCCAGAGAATCGCTCAGAGTTGCTTCGAGAGTGCGGTTATTTTTAGCTAACCAAGCGCTACAAATTACCCCAGCATTAGACGCTGAATTAATGCTAAATACTGATGTTTCTATTCAAGGTTGGGCTGTAGCTACTGCAACCGAAGCAAATTTACTCTTAGAAATTGGTAAACATCAAGAAGCTAAAGAATTACTGGCTGTAGAAGTGCCGAAGTTTAAACAAGTAGCGCAAAGATGGGGTAATGAGTTAATTAGTCATGAAAAATCTCATTTATCTACAGCTTATCGGTTTACTAACTCTCGTTTTCATGATTATATCACCCCAGAAAGAGTAGAAAGAATTACCGAAATTTCTCCACGCGATCGCACGTTATCACCTGAGCAAATTAGTTGGCAGAAAATCAACGTTGATGTAGAGTTTGAAATGTCTTATAGCTCCCAATGGGATGAAGCCTGGACATATCGTCAAATTGCTGTGGCTGAATATTTAGATACTCTGAGCGAACTTTCTGCCAGGTTAGACAGTTTACAATCCTTTGCGGCTTTATGCGAAAGTCACAATGTTAAAAGTAGCCGTGATATTTTACCCAATGCTGATGCTGGGGTAGGCTTGTATATTTTACCTGCTCATGAATAGTTTTAGTAGGCGATCGCCTGATTTTTGACTGAAGTTTTTACCTCAAATTGACCCCAAAAATACCTCTGAGATCAATAAGATTCCTGCTCCTTCTCCTTAATAAGGCTACCGTGTACACAGAGGAGGGGAGTATGGCTCACCTTATCTAATCAGGAAAGGCTATAATAATTAGTAATATTAAGAATTATAAAGTTAATCATCAATGTCGAATATTTCTGGTAGGAAAACCAAGTCTCGTGTTGCTGTCATCGGTGCGGGGATAGGCGGACTGACTGCGGCTGCATTATTAGCCCATAGGGGTTACAGCGTTTTAGTCTTAGACCAAGCCTTGGTTCCGGGGGGTTGTGCTTCCACATTTCAACGGCGCGGATTTACCTTTGATGTCGGGGCGACTCAGGTTGCAGGATTAGAACCAGGGGGAATCCATCACCGGATTTTCTCAGAATTAGGGCTAGATTTACCAGCAGCGACACCTTGTGACCCCGCTTGTGCTGTATATTTACCTGGGGAAAATACACCGATTAATGTCTGGCGTGACCAAAAGAAATGGCGAGAGGAACGCCAAAAACAATTTCCTGGGAGTGAACCGTTTTGGCAAATGATGGCGGTTTTATTTGAGGCTAGTTGGCAATTCCAAGGACGTGATCCGGTTTTACCTCCCCGGAGTTTGTGGGATTTATGGCAATTAACTCAAGCGGTACGCCCTAGTACATTAATTACCGTCCCCTATACTTTATTTACGGTGGGGGATGCTTTACGGTTTTACGGACTGGCTAAAGACCATCGTTTGAAAACGTTTTTGGATTTGCAATTAAAGCTATATTCTCAGGTGGATACTGAGGAAACAGCTTTACTTTATGCAGCTACGGCGTTGAGTGTCTCCCAATTACCCCAAGGTTTATTTCACCTCCAGGGTAGTATGCAGGTACTGAGCGATCGCCTAGTGGAATCTTTAGAACGAGATGGTGGTAAGTTATTAATGCGCCACACTGTAGAAAAAATCCAGGTGGAAGATAACCAAGCTACGGCTGTAGTCATCAGAAATCAGAAAACAGGCGAAATCTGCACAGAAATTGTAGACCATGTAGTTGCTAATGTCACCGTACAGAACTTAGTGCAACTATTGGGAGAAAAAGCCCCATCTGGGTATAAAAATCGGGTGGAAAAATTACCCCAAGCATCGGGTGCATTTGTGGTGTATTTAGGGGTAGATATCAGCGCTATTCCCCCAGATTGTCCGCCGCACTTACAATTTCTCTATGATGTCGATGGACCGATTGGGGAAAATAATTCTCTGTTTGTTTCCGTCAGTCATTCCGGAGATGGACGCGCCCCAGACGGGAAAGCCACAATTATTGCTTCCTCCTTTGTAGATCCTGCACCGTGGTGGGAAACTAATAATTATCAAGGACTGAAACAGAAGTATACAGAAGATGCGATCGCCCGTCTAGGGGAATACTTCTACCTCAAACCAGAAACCATTATTCATCAAGAAGCAGCCACACCCCGCACCTTTGCTCATTACACAGGGCGCGATCGCGGTATAGTAGGCGGTATTGGTCAAAGAATACCCACCTTTGGCCCCTTCGGCTTTGCCAATCGCACACCCATTAATCACTTATGGTTAGTCGGCGACTCTACTCATCCCGGAGAAGGTACAGCAGGAGTGAGTTACTCAGCGCTGACAGTGGTGAGACAAATTGAGGCAAAATACTCGTAAACTATTTGTATCCATTTATCTACATCTGTGGTTAAATCTTAAAAATAGTTACTGTAGCAAGATATCTAGTAAAATCATATCCTCATAGTAATTTGTATGTAGGTACTCTTGCTGTGTATCAACTAACATAAGCTGGATACATGAATTACGAAACAGCTCGCAAACTCCTCATAGCCCAGACAGTGACAACAGAGGAAAATCCAGATGCATTATTAATGCGGATGAAACTGGGAAAACCACCAATTCCCGGTCAGATAACGTCGATTTTGTTAGCGTTGAAAGTGGTATTTGAAGCCATGAAAGACGCGCCCAACCTCGACCGAGAATTAGCCTTTGCTCTTTATCAGTTGGGTGTGAAGGCGCAACAAATATTTGTAGCGGGGCGCAAAGCTGGGGTTGATTGGCCCCCTCTGCTGAAAGAAGATTTGCTGAGAATTTCCCTAGCCACTGAAAGCATATTTTCTGGTGTTTGGCAAACCCCATCTCCGGTAGGATTAGGAGGTTTTTAGAGGCGAATTGCAGCAGGTTGGGTTCAACCGAACCCACAGCAAACGCCAACTATTAGCGATTTCGCAATTCAGATTCTAACTTATCAAGGTCGGCTTTCAGAAAAACCGTCATTTGACCTGTGAAAGCTTTACCTCCTGGGGGTTGGGCAATTTCTACCCAATAGGCATAGCGATCGCCTACACGTAATTCTCCCCGTAAAGCCTCCCTAATAGGCGTTGTAGCTAGACGCGCCGAATTAATTGCACTCTGGTTAGGATACTCATATATGACTTGAGCGCGGTTAAAATCTTGATAGATATCTAACCCATAAATTACCCGCAGAGATTCCTGAAGACGCTGAAAAGTCATACCATTAATCCCATCATACATAGTCAGGCGTTGACTCCGAATCCGCCCCCTGTCCTGGGGTAATCGCACCCTACCAGGAGGTAATACCGATGCTTGAAAAGTGAATCGCTGGGCTGCTGTATCACTTTTTTGGATAAATAAACGCTCACCAGGTCTAGGGCGCAGTGTAGGATGTGCTTTGATCCAAGTAGTTACTTCTTCTGTCGTTTGTCCCGGTAACGCCTCAGCTTTGGAATCAAACAACATTCCCACGCCCAGCCAGGGAACTAGAGAAAAAGGTAAAATCAAGAGGTTGAGCAGAGATTTTTTGAGCATTTTCCTATTGAAGACTTACATGGAAACTTCCCCAGCAGGGGATATTGATAGTTTTCCCATTTTTAGGTATGTTGATCAAGCCTAAGCATCAAAATTAACTTTCCCTTCCATCAAACCTGTAAGATTTAAGCTATTTAAGATACTGGACTTAATCGGGCGCTTTTCATCCCAAAAAATTAGAGATGAATAGAAGTTGATGACTGATGGAGAAGTCAAAACCTCAAAAGTTCTGTATGCAGTTTCCTCATTATCAAAACTTAGAAAGTAAACAGTATCATCAAAAACCACAGGTTTATCACTCAGATTACCAATGAATCTAAACTCTAACTTCTTATAAAGTCCACAAATCGCAATTTTCCAAGGTGCAAAAGTATATTTACCAACTCCAAAAATAGAAAACCTGGGTTGATTTTTATATATTTTACTCTTGCGATTATCTAAGTAACTTTCATGAGACTCTAAATAATCCCAAGTCTTAGGAGCTACAGATTTTATATTTTCAGTTGATTCACCCACAAAATTTTGAGTAACTAGAACATATCGCTCAGTACAGTTGATGCGATTTTGAGCAACATCAGCGCCTTTAAGCAAAGGAAAAAGATATGTTTCTTCAATATCAACTATTTCTCCGAGTTTATTAATAAAAGTATGATCAATTTTACGAAATTCCATGATATTTGAGCAATCATGTTTAATACCTGAGCGCCATTTTGTTTCAGTTTTGAGATCATACAATTTACTCAGATTTTCAAAAGCAGCTATATCTCTGATCAAAAAATTATTTCGATATCCGATTTTATAAGATTCTGAACTTTCTAGACTATTGAATACATCACAGTAGTAGTTTTTAGAACTTGAATCGAATTTACAGAATAATAGACACGCTTCAACAGAAGCATGAAAATACTTTTTTGTATCTATATTATAAGTTGCACATTCAGCTAAATTTAGATTATGAAAATAAAGGTAGTTCAATAACTTTCTAGAAACAGAAGTTTTACAAAGCATTGCTAGGTAAGCATCACGCCCCTGTAGCCATTGGATAGCCTGAATTAGCATCCATTCTGAAATATCAAAGTTACTCTTACCCGTAATTGCATCTAAACCGCTATAATTTTGAAAATTATTTTTATTGGGCAAGTTTTCGCCACCAATACTTCCTTGTTGTGAACTTGTCACCCAAGGAAAATTACCAAGGACTAGGAATTTACCATTTAATTTATTTAGATAGGATAACCAATCAAATTGAAAAAAATCTGCATTTTCAAGCTCAATTCTTCCATCTTGTAAGAATAGCTTCTTTGTTTTCACCTCTTGTAAATAATCTGGGTTCAGTTCTACTCCCATAATTTTGTTCGTTGATTTAAACAAACGTGAGGCTACCTGAATAAAATTACCTATTCCACAAGTTGGCTCAATGATTACATCAGGACATACACCCAGTTCGATTAACTTTGCACATACCTTGGTAGCCAGTTCTATGGGTGTTTGAAAGTCTCCATATTCTACTTTTGCTTTGTCAACAGTGCGAATCATTCCTTAGCCTTATAAACAGCAATTATCCCTGATTCTGATCCAGCACTCTCAATAACTCTTCTATATTGAAGTCGCCATTGCAAAGCGTTAGAAATAGTTAAAAATCCTTGCAATGGAGGGTTTAAGAGTATTTCATCTGCAATATTAGATGCTTCAATTTCATCAACAGGTAAATTACGGTCATACATAAAAGCAATTAAATCATCTTTATTACCTTCATTTTCCAAGATGCTGCGAATCCCGCGAGTCATCTGAAAATCAGCCGTTCTTTCTGCACTTACATAAAGTGTATGTAGAATGTTTAAATTTGCAGTCCGGTTCATACTTTGGTCTGTTTTATCATAAACAAAGATAATTAACGCATATCCCAGCCCAAAAATTTTTTGTCGTGCAGATTTAAAAGGACAAGATGACTGTGGCTGCTTAATGCTTGTTACCTTAACATCAACCAATAGACCTGGAAAATCGATACCACTGGCTGAATTACCCTCAAAAAAATCATACTTATTTTTGAGATACAGCCTAAATACGTGCCGATTGCTTTCCCATCAGTCACGCCATACAGTAAAGGTTCAGGGTGTCTAGACTCGGCGGCTGAAAATAGTGCAGCTTCATTACAGAGGGCTTCTATGGTCAAAATTGTCATATTTGAAGCAAAAATTAATGACAATTATCATACATTAGCTTGAGGTTACAGTTGTGCGATCGCTAAAAAAGCAAAATATTCCAGGTACAATTATAACAGAGGATAACTAATCAACAATTATGTATAACTCTGAAACCCAACCTCAAATCTTACGCGCAGCATGGGAGCAAGGTTTACAGCAAGGGTTAACCCAAGTTGCACTCAATATGCTCGAAGAAGGTATTGATTTAGCTCTTGTAGCAAAGCTAACGGGATTATCACTAAGAAGAGTCCAGAACTTGCAAGCCAACGATGATGATAATTCCCAAGTATTAGTTAAAGATTTTTTGGAATTAAGTGAGTCATCACTGAGCAAAGTTTGGCTGGATTCAGAGGAAGATGAAGCTTGGAAAAATCTATAGAACACTTGACAAAAGGCGATGTTATCTCAGTGCCGTTTCCATTTTCTGATGCATCTGCGACTAAAAGACGACCAGCTTTAGTAATTGCACAATCAGATAATAACAATATCATAGTCTGCCCTATTACGAGTAAACCAGGGAGAGACTATGAAATTAAGTTAGAAGATACAGATTTCAAAATTGGTAAGCTAAACATAAGCCCTTGCTATATTCGTCCTAACATTATTGCAACGGTTGACATAAATAACGTGATTCGACGTGTGGGTAAACTGAAGGGTGAAAAAGTCAATAAAGTTATTACTGCAATTATTGATCTCCTTCAAAAATCGCCCGAACCTCCACCACCAGGATCAAAGGCTTTCGAGCGAGGTAAAAAACCAACATAAAATAGTTATGAGTTTACCATTGTTATCAATCTAAATAAATATACATAAAATACTCTATGAAAATGGTATAAAATATTAAGATATGTGTTGTGTAGGTTTAGAAATTAACAACCAGCAGGCTAACAAATGGCTACACTGGAACTAGTATATTAACTATCATAAAGAAAAAGTAATCGCTTGATTTTTATTTCTACCAAATAGTTTATACAGAGCGTGCTAATTGGCAGCCACAAAATTAAGGAATCATCGCCACCTTAATGACTTTACGCGCCTTCATATCACAGAATACCTGTTCTAAATCCTGGAGCGATCGCACTTCACTAATCAATAACTCAAAAGGTATTTTACCACTAGCGATCAATGCCAACGCCGCTCTTACATACTCAGGCGTATTATGAAACACACCCTTTAAAGTCAATTCACTGTAATGTAACTGCTCTGTATTCACAGTAATTGTGGTATCTCGTGGACAACCACCGAATAAATTTACAGTAGCCCCAGGACGAGCGCAAGCGATCGCAGTTTCCCAAACACTAGGTACACCAGTCGCTTCAATGACCACATCAGCACCCCATCCCTGAGTTAATTCTTTCACCACACCGGGAATATCGGGAATTTGATGATAATTAAAAGTCTTTGCAGCACCAAGTTTTGCACCAATTGCTAGCCGATGGTTATTACCTCCCCACAGCAAAACTTCGGTGGTTTCCGCCAAAACAGCGACAAACATTAAACCAATCGCCCCATCTCCCAACACCACGACCCGATCTTCAGGTTTAATATCAGAACGAGCGACACCATGCAACACACAGGCTAAAGGTTCGGTCATTGATGCTAATTGCAACGGTAACTCATCGGGAACCCTCAACATATTATGCTGGACAATTGCCGCCGGAATCTTTGAGTATTCTGCAAAAGTGCCGTTATTCCAGGTAATATGGGGACACAAAGAATATTCTTGACGTTGACAAAAAAAGCATTTCATGCAAGGGGCAGAATTATTAGCGACGATGCGATCGCCTATTTGCCAATTTGTCACCCCCGCACCCACAGCCACAATTTCCCCCGCAGCCTCATGACCAAACAGAGTCGGTAGTTTGAGCATTTTCGCATGGCCACCACGCCGCCACACCTTCAAATCTGTGCCACAAGTTGTGGCTACACCCACTTGAATCACAACCTCACCAACTCCCGGAGTGGGGTCAGCTACCTGTTCTAAGCGTAAATCTTCCTGACCGTAAAGTAATGCTGCTAACACAGCCTTTAACCTAAATAATTAGCTGCATTTGATTTTATCAGACTGCCGAAATCAGGAAGAAAAATTATCTCTCGTCTCCCTAATCTCTTGTACAGCCAGGCGTAAATAGCACAACCCTACGGGTTCACCATCTTGAATCAAGTTTTTGACTTTTGGCTTCCATATCCAAGGCGGAACTACTCTCTTAATGCTGTCTGACGGACTCCTGAATTTTGATTTTCTCCACGAGAATTAGGCACACGAATCACAGTCAAAAGAGGTACTTCTTGTCGGCAAGATGTGCAGAACCAATACAGTTCACCATAACGGACATGGCGTAGGAGGGAACCACCACAACACAGACAGGTGTTGGCTCTCATATTCATAGCAATAGTCTCCTCAAACAAAGTTGTTAATTAAATTTTTGAAAAAACTTGTTAATTAAAACCTGACTTTAGCCGTATCCAAATAACGTTCTAAATCAATGTATATCTTGATAATTTATTGCCAAACTGCTGTGTATGTATTAACCAGATTGCTCACCATAAATTGCTTTTTTATATATTTGGAGCAGAATTGATAATTGAGTAATGACAATCTTGGATAAACTGGAATTTCTTACCTCTACCTAGTTTATTTTTACATCTAAAATCTCGGTTTAAAAATGTCATTTAGCACTTGTATTCTTCTATTATAACCTATGTACCAGTAGTTTCATCTGCCTTGGGGATCATCGAAGTATGAGAGTTTTTTGTAGCTAAATTGACAAAATAATGAAATTTGTAGCTCAGAATACTAAAATTATGAGATATAAATCACTTTTTCTAACCGCAAGTTAACCAAAATGTGTATATTAGGTGAATGTTAAATTTTTGTAAAAAAAATAACGCAGTAAAAATTAATATTTATTTTTAATACTCAAAACTAAAAAATGAAAATAGCCACTTGGAATGTCAACTCAATTCGCACTCGCCTAGAACAGGTGATATTTTGGTTAAGTGAAAATCCCATTGATATCCTCTGCTTGCAGGAAACAAAAGTTGTAGATGGAGACTTTCCGCGATCGCCCTTGGAAGAACAGGGTTATCATGTCTATGTCTCCGGTCAAAAAGCCTATAACGGCGTAGCCCTAATTAGTCGCCAACCCCTCACGGATGTCAGCGTTGGTTTCACCGCCCTTTTACCCAATATCGACCCCGCATGGGATGAACAGAAGCGAGTCATTACAGGGGTAATTGACGATATTCGCATTGTAAATTTATATGTCCCCAATGGTTCCGCCGTGGGTAGCGAGAAATATGAATTTAAGCTGGGCTGGCTAACAATCCTACGAGAGTATTTACAAACCCTTTTACTCACACAACCTGCAATTTGTATGTGTGGTGACTTCAATATCGCCCTAGCAGCCGAAGACATCCACGAAAGCGCCAATATCGAAAATCATATAATGGCATCGGAACCAGAGCGCCAAGGCTTAAAAGATATTCTAGAACTGGGATTTGCTGACGCTTTTCGCAAATTTACCACTGAAGGGGGACATTATAGCTGGTGGGACTATCGCACCGCCGCTTTTAGGCGCAATCGGGGTTGGCGCATTGACCATCATTATCTCACCCCCATACTGTATGAACGGGCTAAAAGTTGCATTATTGACATTAACCCCAGAAAATTACCCCAACCCAGCGACCATACCCCAGTAATCGTCGAATTTTAGATTAGTGTGTAGATGGAATCCATCACCCAAAATCCTTATGTTTCTGGTTACTGGAGCAACGGGAGCAATAGGTCGCCGAGTTGTGCGACTTCTACGCCTAGAAGAAAAGTCAGTGAGGTCATTTGTCCGCCTCACTTCGCGTTATAACGAGTTAGAACACCGAGGAGCCGAAATCTTCATTGGTGATTTGCGCCGAGACAAAGATATTGAAAAAGCCTGTCGGGGAGTCGAGTACATTATCTGCGCTCACGGTTCTGATGGTGATTCCTTATCTCTGGACTATCGGGCTAATATTGAACTTATTGATCAAGCAAAAGCTCATCAAGTCAAGCATTTTGTGTTTATTTCCGTATTGGGAGCAGAACGGGGATATGAAGATGCTCCCGTATTCAAAGCCAAACGAGCCGTAGAGAAATATCTAGAAGCTAGTGGCTTGAATTACACAATTTTACGCCCATCTGGATTAGCATCCAGTTTATTACCATTAGCAGAACGGTTTCGGGAAACAGGTTTGTATTTGCTGATTGGTGATCCTAAAAACCGCACTTCGGTAGTCAGCACGGATGATTTAGCGAAAATAATAGTGGATTCAGTCACAGTTGCAGGCGCACGCAACCAAATATTACCAGTGGGAGGTCCGGAGATTTTATTACGTGAGGATATCCCTCACGTTTTTAAGCGCATTTTTAACAAAGAACCAATAATAATTAATTCACCTTTGTTTGTTGTGGATGGGTTACAAAATGTATTTGGTTTATTTAACCCCCAAGCACAAAAAGCTGTAGGAACTTATCGGACATTACTGGCCAATGAATTTTTCTGTAGAAAAGAGGAAATAGTGAATATCGAAAGGATTTTCAATTTGCATTTGGAAACCTTAGAAAATTTTCTGCGCCGCTATCTTGCGGTTTGAATAATTGGGGAGTGGGGAGTAGGGAGGTGTGGGGAGTGTGGGGGGTGTGGGGAGTGTGGGGAGTGTGGGGGGTGTAGGGAGAAAGATTTTTAGTTTCCAATACTCGATACGCAATACCCATTCCCTAATCCCCAGTCCCCAATACCCAATACCCAATACCCAATCCCCAGTCCCCAATCCCCAGTACCTAATAATCTCAGGTTTTATGAAATATTCTTTACTTGCAAATGCAGCTCAAGCACGTCAGACAAAAGAACAATTTGCTAAACCAGAAGATCAACTATCTTATGAGGTGGGTAAGGCTGTACAGGAATTACCGCCGTTATATACCAGAGTTTTAGCAGGAACACTGAGCTTAGTGGTTTTTGGCGCGATCGCCTGGGCAAATTTCTCTCAAATCGATGAAGTGGCGATCGCCCCAGGGGAATTAATCGCTTCCACCAAAGTTCGACCTGTAACATCCTTAGATGGTGGCTCTATTTTAAACGTCAAAGTTGCAGAAGGTGATCATGTCACTGAAGGTCAAGTATTAATTCAACGTGATCCAGACCTTAAACAAACAGATGTCAACCGCCTCACCCAATCAGCCAAATTAATCGCCGAAGACTTGCAGCGTTTACAAGCAGAACGTATTGGGACGACTAGCGCTGGAACAAAACTACAAGATGAACTTTTAGAATCCCGCCTTGCAGATTACCAAGCCCGTCAAAGTGCAGCCACAGCTGAAGCCAATCGCCAACAAGCGACTATTGCACAGATTAAAGAACGCCAGCAACGGTTAAAAGAAAACTTAGTAAATGCTCAAACCAGCTTGCAAAATGCCCAAACTAATATAGTCAACGCGGAAAATGTTGTTGTCCAAGTAGAAAAAAATGTGGCGATCGCCCAAGAAAGAGAAAAAAATCTTAGCACCCTCATTGCTCCTGGTGCATTACCCAGAATAGATTACCTAGAAGCCCAGGAAAGATTAAATCGCGCCAACACAGACATGACCAGGGCAAAAGATGAAGTGGTTAACGCCCAGAATAGATTAAACGACATTAAAGACAGAATCGCATCCTTAACCAGAGAAATTGCCGCCCAAGACCAAGAAATTCGCCAAGCAGAACAAACTTATCAAGGAATCCGCCAGCAGACACAGCGTTTAGCATCTGAGCGCCAAAGTGAGATTTTAACCCAAATCAAACAGCGCCAAGAAGAACTCAGCAACATTAACGGTCAACTAGAACAAGCCAGGAAACAGCAAGCCGGCGAAACCATCACCTCCCCAGTCGCAGGGACAATTTACAAAATTAAAGCCACCCCAGGGCCAGTACAACCAGGTGAAGAATTGCTCTCAATTTTACCTGCGGGGGAAGAAATATTATTAGAAGTCAAAGTCCGCAACCGCGACATTGGTTTTATCCGTCCAGGGATGACCGCAAAAGTAAAAATGGCCACATTTCCCTTTCAAGAATTTGGCATTGTTGATGGTAAAGTAGTACAAGTCAGTCCCAACGCCGTTGTCGATCAAGAATTAGGTTTAGTTTTCCCTACTAGAATCCAACTAACTGAACACTCAATGAATGTCCGGGGTGAAGAAGTTCCCTTTACTCCCGGAATGGTTGCTAATGGTGAAATTGTCACCCGTCAAAAATCAATTTTAACTTTCATCATTGAACCTGTAACCCGCCGATTCAGTGAAGCCTTTTCAGTTAGGTGATATGAGGCAGGGGGCAGGGAGAGTGTGGGAGGTGTGGAGAGTGTGGGGAGTGTGGGGAGAAAGATTTTTAGTTTCCAATACCCAGTCCCCAGTCCCCAGTACCCATTCCCCAGTCCCCAGTCCCCAGTACCCATTCCCCAGTCCCCAATCCCCACTCCCCATCTATAAAATTAGAAGCCAGGAAAAAATCTTCTAAATTCCTCCAACTGCTGCTGTAATTGATTGATAATTCTTTCGATATCTGTAACACCTTCATTATTATCATTAACAGCATCATTGTTAAAAATGTTACTACTAACGATCTGGTTGAAACTATTAACAGCACTATTGGAATACCTAACCAAATCGCTGGGATTTAGGGAAAATGAAGTAGTGGGTAGTAATTCAGAAATTGTTGTCTGACTATCTGTAAAAATTTTCACATTTATTTCTACATTAATCATTGTATCTGATGTACTATTATCTGCTATTTGTGCGATCGCCTGAGAAACCATAGGCAGAAAATTCACCGCATTAAAACTTGCTCCCGATGTACTATTTTCCGCAGTTTCTATGATAATTTGCCTAATTTCTGCATCAGTTAAATTAGGATTAGCACTCAGCATTAAAGCCACCACACCAGCCACATGGGGAGTAGCCATAGAAGTGCCATTATAGGTAGCATACTGATTACCCGGAACTGTGGAATAAATCCCTACTCCTGGAGCGGTGACATAAGGAAAAGCATTCATCCCCGCCCTATTAGAGAAGTTCGCCAGATTATTATTCTGATCCACAGCCCCCACAGCCAATCCCCAATTATTGGCATAAGTAGCCGGATATCCAGTAAATGGGTAGCCATTATTACCTGCTGCCATCACCACCACAGTGCCTTTACTGCTAGCATATTGAATGGCATTTTCAATACTGCTGTTAGGAAAATTACCACCCAAGCTGAGATTGATCACATTAGCGCCATTATTCACAGCATAGTAAATCCCATTGGCTACAGAAGTGCTACTACCTGAACCCTGGTCACTCAGCACTTTCACGGGCATAATTTTGGCATCATAGGCAATACCGATCACTCCAAAGCCATTATTTCCCCCAGCTATGGTTCCAGCTACATGAGTACCGTGACCATTAGCATCTATGACATTGTTACTATTGTCAGCAAAATTCCAGCCTTGGGTATCATCAATGTAACCATTACCATCATTATCTATGCCATTACCAGGAATTTCTCCGGGATTAGTCCAAATATTATCCTTTAAATCTGGGTGAGTATAATCAACGCCAGTATCCAGCACAGCAATTACCACACCTCTTCCTGTATATCCCTGCGCCCAAGCTGCGGGAGCTTTGACTAAATCTGCTCCCCAATTCCTCCCACCCAGATTAGGAACATCACCAAAAGTATTCATCCCCGCAGCTCTAGCTACGGCGGCGGCGGCGTTAATTAACCCATAGCCAGAAGTAGAATTAAAATTAGCCGTGCGGACAGAATTTGCATCTATATCACTAGCTGCATTCCAGCTACTACGACTAGTAAAACTATATTCATGCGGGGTAGAAAAAGTATCTCGTGAGAAGCTAGAGTTATTTAGCCCGTAATGAGGAAACAAATTCTGACTAATATCGTCAATTACCATAGATATTTTATCCTCAAACCAAGTATTTTTTTTGGCAACACTAACTGTTAAAACCTGTCCCCAAGGTTTTAGTATGTGATTTTACTTCCTTTGAAAAAAATACTATGAAATGAAATAGGAAAATGACACTTTTTTAACCAAAAAGTTAGCTAAAAGTGTAATCTTCCCAAAGAATATTGGTAATTTTTAATTGGTTAGATGGCGGTCAATGATTTTTTGACGAGCAACCTTTCCGTTGTCACCCACCGCAACATCCCCAGTCCCCAGTCCCCAATCCCCAATCCCCAATCCCCAGTTAAATATTCGCTTGTTGGCGTTGATACAATGACCAGTACAAACCTTTTTGTTGTAACAAATCTGGGTGAGTACCCCGTTCAGCAATGACACCTTTTTCTAAGACTAGAATTAAGTCAGCCCGTTTGAGGGGAGCGAAGCGGTGAGCAATGAGAAACACTGTTCGGTGAGCAGAAACCTTTTTTAAGTTTTCCAAAACTTGCTGTTCTGTTTCCGAATCTAAGGCGCTGGTAGCTTCATCTAATACTAAAATTGGGGCTTGGGACAGAAAGAGTCTGGCTAAGGCGATGCGTTGTCTTTGTCCCCCTGATAAGGCTGTTCCCCTTTCTCCCACGTTGGTTTCATAACCGTAGGGTAGTTGACTAATAAAGTCATGGGCGACAGCTAGTCTGGCTGCTTCTACTACTTCCTCTGCACCAATATCAGGATTACCAAGGGTGATATTCTCTAAGACAGTGCCGTTAAATAAGAAGTCTTCTTGGAGAACTACGCTAATTTGTTGTCGTAGTGAGGCTAAATCGGCACTCTTAATATCAAATCCATCAATTAGAATACGTCCTGATTCAATTTGATAGAGGCGTTGTAAGAGCTTGGAAAGGGTACTTTTCCCAGAACCACTGCGGCCGACAATTCCCACAAATTGCCCTGGTTCTACTTTAAAGGAGATGCCTTTAAGAACTGGTTCTATGTGTGGTTGGTAACGGAAAAAGATTTGCTCGAAGCTAACTTGACCTTTGAGGGGTGGTAAAACTAAACCTGTACCTAATTCTGCTTCTGGGGCGATGTTGAGAATATCACCAATGCGGTCTACAGAAAGTAAAACTTGTTGCAGATTTTGCCATAACTGCACTAATCGCAGTAGTGGCCCGGTAACTCTCCCGGATAACATTTGAAAGGCGACTAATTGCCCAATGGTTAGGTTTTGCTCAATGACTAATTTGGCTCCAAACCAGAGTATGAGTAAGGAGGAAAAATTTGTCAGAAAGTTACCAATATTACTGCTAATATTCGATGTGGTAGATGCTTTAAATCCTGTACGGACGAAACGGGCAAATAATCCTTCCCAGCGATCGCGCGCCACTGGTTCGGCTGCATGAGCTTTAACTGAGTGAATCCCGGTGACAGTCTCTACTAGAAATGATTGACTGTCGGCACTGCGATTAAAGGTTTCATTCAGCCATTTACGCAGAATTGGGGTAGAAATAATTGTTAAAGCGGCAAATAACGGTAATACCGCTAAGGCGACAAAGGTGAGTTGGATATTGTAGTAAAACATTAATACCAAGTACACCACTGCAAAGATACTGTCTAAAATGACAGTTAATGCTGTCCCTGTGAGAAACTGGCGGATTTGTTCTAGTTCTTGCACTCTGGCTATGGTGTCTCCCACGCGCCGCGACTCAAAATAAGCTAATGGCAAACGCATGAGATGGCGGAATAGTTGCGCTGATAAGCTTAAATCTAAACGCCTGGCGGTATGAGTGAAGATAAATAGCCGCAGTATACCTAGTATAGATTCAAAGGAGGCGATTAATAAGAGGGCGATCGCCATGACATCCAAAGTCGGCAAACTCTGCTGCACCATGACTTTATCAATCACAACTTGGGTAATTAAAGGTGTACCCAATCCCAAAATCTGCAAAGTGAAAGACGCAAGTAGTACTTCTCCTAGAAGTTTGCGGTACTTCCAAACTGCTGGAGTAAACCAACCCAGGTTAAATTCTTCTTGTTCTGATACCAGTTCCACTTGCCAGAGTCTACCATCCCAAGCAGACTCAACTACAGACTGAGGTATACTTTCACAGGCATAATCCTCGTTGAGGGGATTAGCAATAATCAAGTTAGATCCTTTCATTCCATAGGCTACCACCCAAGAAGCCGGCGGAGATGAATCAGGTTGCCATTGTAGGATTGCGGGAAAAGATAACTGTCGTAAATCAGCCCAATTAACTTGCAACCTGCGTAACACTAACCCTAACTTTTCCCCGGCTTCCACTAGATGTTTCGGGCGTTGTCCCCGGAGTTGGCGTTGCACCCATTCCAACTTCACAGGATGTTCTAATTGTTGCGCCACCATTGTTAAGCAAGCCGCAGCTGTATTCACATGAGAAAGGAAGGGATAACCGGATGTGACAACAGTGGGGGATGGCATCAATTTCTGTATATTTTCTTCCTTTTCCCCCTCCGCAGCTACCCAAAACTCAGCAAGTTGGGGCGTGGAAAATTCTTTCCATAGTGCTGTATTCCAGCAGACTACTACAACCTCCTTGCTTGCAGCTACCGCTTTACAATCTACAGTCAGATGATATAAGTTACCAAACCAATCTCCTGGTTGTAGAGCGGCTAAAGGCTTACCTTCTCCTACTTCTTCCCGCAAGCGTACTTTACCAGTAACAATGAAAAACTGATAATTATCTGCGGCGCTGGACCAAATTTTTTCTCCCAAACGATACTGACGGATTTCTGCTTGATTTTGCAGTTGGGATTTTTGTTCGGGACTCAAAGAAGATAAAGGCGGTTGATTCCAACGGATGGAAGCGAGGGCGTTGATTTGTAGAGATTGATTATCCAGAGATTTTAGCTCATTTGTAATTTGACCGTCAGCGTTTGAATTTTCTCGACTAGCCATTTCTCAAATAATTCATTTTGTAGTGCTTGTTTGAGTTGCATATCTTCTAAAGACGCTGGCAAAAATTGTTCTAATCGAAATAAGCCATAACGTCCCTCGATTTCTATAGGGCCAAGAATTTGTCCAGGAGTAGCTATATCAACAACTGCTCTTAATTGATCGGGGATTGTACCTCGACTAACTGGTCCCATCATCCCGTTAACCATGCGGTCTTCTGATAATGAATATTCTCTGGCCAGTTGCTCAAAACTACCTCCTTCTTCAATTTGAGTTTGTAGTTCTTCAGCTACTTCTCGATTATCAACAACAATCCGGGAAACTATCACCCGATCTAGAAAAATTTTGCGTTCAATAAAGTATTCTGAAAGCTTTGGTTCTGTAATCAAAACCTTGAGTTTTTCTAATTTAAAGTTGAAACCGATGGATTCGGAAAAAGTAGCGTAATCTGTAGCATTGTTCTGTAACCATTGTTGAAAAGTTTCCGGATCATTAAGTTGATTTTTGAGGCGAAAATCTATGATTGTTTGTTCGGTTAAAGCGGGACTAATCTCGATATCATCTCGCCTTTGGATTTCCTGCTCAATCACATAGTGTCGGAGAATGTCGCCAATGAAATGTGCTAACTTTCCAGAGGCTTGCAGATATTTTACAGCTTGATTGATAAAAATTGGTTGGTCATTTACTGTCAAAAATGATGAAGATTTCATGAATTAAATTAATAAAGAACAGTTAAAGATTGATATATTACCAACTATATATTTGTCAATGGAAAAACCCACGAATAAATAATAGACATCTTGTGTAAATAGTCATGTTCGCAATTCATGGGCATTAATGGGTGGGAAATATAGCAACCTCCCAAAAAGTGAGGACATAAACGAATACTAAAACCGAGTCTCCAGTTATAGACAAACGGAATTTACATCACCAAAGTGATGTGTAAAAATACTTGTGTTTTTTTTGAATAATTAGCTAGGGAATGAAGCTAAAAAAATCGTCCAAAGTAGAGCAAAAATGATAGATGTGATCGCGCCAATTAAAGTATTGAAAATATTCACTATTTCATTAGTTAGCCAATCATATTCAGATTGCAAAGTTGCGCCAATCACACTTTCTAAATTGGTAGCAATAAATGCAGCCAATATGCACCAAACTATCCCTAATAAATCTATTAAACCTACAGCCCAACCTAAACAGGCGATCGCAATCGAAGCCACCACACCCGCAATTGTTCCCTCTAAACTCACCGCACCCTCTGTACCACGAGATACAGGTTTTAACGTAGTAATCAAAAAAGTACGTCTACCATAAGCCTTACCCACCTCACTAGCAGTAGTATCAGAAAGCTTCGTACTAAAACTCGCCACATAGCCTAACAAAAGCAGAGATTGCAGACTGTCAGCAATAGATTGGGTACTGGGTAAAATTAATCCCCAATCAAACATACCTACACCCAACGCACACACAGCCGCAGTTAAAGCCGAACCCCAAACATTTTCCGGGCCTCTAGCGCCAGAACGCTTTTCAGCTATTCCTGCTGCTTCCTTTTGTGCCATACCAATACGTGTTACACCAGAACCAACTAAAAAATAGCACCCCACCACTAAATAACCTTCCCAACCAAGAGTTCCCCAAATGAGTACACCCAACAACCAAGCGTGAAATACTCCTGCTGGGGTAAGTAACTTTTTAGGCGCAACCCATACCAAACCCAATAAAATCGTGTTCAATACTATGGCTAGCAACCAGGGATTTACAGAGTCAATAAAAGATAACATCAGCAACGAATCATAAGTAGTTTTGCCAGAATAACAACAGAATAACCAATTTTAGAACCGGGGTGCTGTTTGAACTCTGCCACTACCTAACACCATCTCTGTACAAAGTTGCGCTAAATTTCTTTCCTTCTTTCTTGATGTGTTAATCGTATTAGAACTAACTCCACAAACATCTTCACTAAGATATAAGCTGAAATTATCTAAAACTGTGTGCAAATTGACCACAAACAATATTTGGGTCAGAAATTTATATATAGCAGTGTGAAAACTTTTTAAAGTTAAAGCGGTAGTATGATCTACTAGATTGAAGTGCATACCGCCATATCAATATAGCTATGAGCCAAACTTTATTTCATCTGGCGTTTCCCGTCACAGATATCCCCCAAACCAAAGCATATTACGTGGATGGACTCGGCTGCATTCCGGGGCGTGAAAATCCTCAAGCTTTGATTCTGAATTTCTACGGTAATCAATTGGTAGCCCACGTCACCAAGGAAAATTTAGTACCCCAACGAACTATATACCCTAGACACTTTGGGCTAATTTTCACCCAAGAATATGAGTGGGAAGACTTGCTACAAAAAGCACAACAGCAGAAACTGGGTTTTAGAGAATCACCTAAACACCGCTTTGTGGGTTCTGCGTTAGAACATCGGACTTTCTTTTTAGAAGATCCCTTTTACAACCTGATGGAATTTAAATATTACTCCCACCCAGAGGCAATTTTTGGTAGTTCTCAGCATACCCAAATTGGCGACCAGACCTAACTGGTTCAGCTAAAGTAGATGCTACTGCTGCCAAACATCTAGCATCGGTCAACATCCAAGAGTGCAGCACAACTGGTATTACTATTTCTTTTCCCAGTGGCATTTGTGAACTAGCTGGCGGAACTATCATCAAATCATAGGGTGTCCAGATAGAGGTAAAATTTAAATCCTCTAATATCATGGCATCAGCATTTAAATTTTGGATAAATTCACTATGGCGGCGCATTTGCACACATCCAGGACGGGGAGAAGCATAAGCTGTCACAGTGCCATGATGAGGAGAGGAAATGGTGATAAATCTCTGGACACGGTTAACTCCTCCTAGTCGTTGAACATAGTAACGAGTCACAATTCCGCCCATACTGAAGCCAATCAAATCAATATGTTTGTCTGGGGGAAAGGTGTTAACAATATAATTAGCTACTTGCTGTGCCAAAATATCCAGACCCACAGCACCATTATTAGGAACCAGATTCAAAGTATGAACAGACCAACCTAATTTCCGTAAATAAGCGGTCATCTGGTTAAAAACCGCTCCTGTATCATCAATACCATGTATTAATAACACGGAATTGCGCTGTTGGTTTTGAGTATTCATTTGCCAATTGTGCCTGCATTAACAAGTCTGTCATATATCTAACTGAGTATGATGATGGCTGGAGAATCCGCTATGACAGTTCTCTCACTGGTTGAGAAATTAGGAAAATAACTTTCTATGTTAATTTTAATTAAGCAATATCTCAGAATCTTGCTCTTAGACACCATAAAATTTCATAATTAACTCTTGATCTCTAACGGTTGCGCGTGCTTGCGTTCAAGAGTTAAGACTATTTACCCTGTGGTTTTAGTACAATATTAATTAAGTAGGTAATTATAACGTTTGTCACCCCAATATCATAGTTGGTGCAAAGAAATGTAATATACTGCCTTTTTTGTACGCCAGGGTAAAAAATATATAAATACGGGAGAAATTCTGATGTTCGGTTTTATCAAAAAGTTAATCACAGGTATTTTGGGTTTCATCACTGGGTTGTTACCAAGAAAGAAAGATAATAGCTATTATTTGCAGTTAGATGAATCTGGGGATAAAGTAGCACCAGTAGCACCTGCGCCAAAGGTTGTAGAAAAAGAGGTATCCCCAGCACCCACAAGCAATGGAACAAAACCTGCAACTGCAACAGCAGTGGAAGCGCCTGCGACTAAACTGAGTCAAGTCAAAGAGTCCAAAAATGGCAAAGCATCCAAAAATGGCAAAGCTGCTAAAAATGGTAAAGCTCCTGAAGCTCAACCTGCTACAGCACCAGCCGCAACATCCAATGGTGTAAAAACACCACCTACTGAAACTACATTTGCACCCAAATATCTGATTCCTTCTGCTTCTGGTTCTAGTCGTCGTCGTCCAGGTGCGAATATGACTTCTTACCTAGATATGGCTCGTCAAATGAAAACCTCTAACTAAGGTAAAATTAGGGAAGTTAAGTATGGAAATTTGTACTTAGCTTCCCGGAGAGTGATTAATGGGGTTACTAAACAACACTAAATACTCTAACAATTACTCACTTTTCCTCACTTTCTTTGACAATCCGCGAATCAGCTCACGCATGACATCGGTCTTAGTCCTTGATACTTGCTTGCAGTAAGCCTCTAGCCAATCTAGTTCTTCCTGCGGAATCCTTATTGTTAATCTTCTTTCGTCTTTCATTGTCTGCTAATATGCTGTACAATAAATCCATGATAATAGGATTTAAGACAAAACTCAAATTAAACAACAAGCACCGCACTGAACTTCCGTAAAGATACATTGCATAAACTCACTACTTATCTAGCCAAGAACCACGGCACGGTAGCAATCGAGGATCTAAATGTGTCTGGAATGATGGCGAACAGGAAGGTGGCTAAAGCAATTGCTGACATGGGGTTCTACGAGTTTCGTCGTCAGCTAGAGTACAAAACCAAACTCTATGGGAGTGAATTGGTGGTAGTTGACAGATAGTTCCCCAGTAGCAAAACTTGCTCCCATTGTGGAGTCAAGGTGGAGTCAAGGTGGAGTCAAGAAAGAATCTCTGTCCCTCAAAGAGCGTGTGTTCATCTGTTACCATTGCGGGTTTGAATGCGACAGAGACTTGAACGCAGCGATTAATCTCAAAAACGCGGCGAGTCATGCCGTGTCAGCTTGTGGACTGGTTAGTGCCGACACTGCCAGGATGAAGCAAGAAAATTTCAGTTTGTTTGCAAACGTTGGTAAATTATGAACGGTTCAAAAATAATAAGCCACTATATAAATGAAATGCTGGGTCCCAATTAGTCCTTTCCCTTCTAAAGAGGGTAATATGAGGCTGAATGTTCTCCAGCACTTCTATTTGGTCTAAGACTGTCTCTGCGAAAGATGTGAAATTTGACCAATTTTGAACTTGTGGGATTTGTGATGACATCCATTCCATTAAGCTATTCCAATTAATTGTGATCGTATTTTCGCTAGATTTATCTGTCATTTCTATACCTTCCTGAAATTCATAGCCGTGATCATAAAGTCGGAGAATGCAATTTCTACTGGGTAAATGTAAATCACAAAATTGAGCATAGTCTTGGGTTTGAGTTTTTCGTTCTAATCGACGACGATTGTCAAAGTCTACAACTTGCTCAAAAATGGGTAAAAGTCCTAGCACTTTGGCTGTGACTTCTGACCAGTTAAAGGTGAGGGAACCGAGTTGATTTTCTGGGTTGCTACAAACGATGGTAGGTTGTGGCTGTGCTGCGGAAAAATATTTGATTTGAAAAACTTGGATGGGCTTGATTGCTGCTATGCTCATCCAAAAGCAAGGAATCCCGGCTTTTTGTAGCTGTTCTCCATAAAATTGCAGTTCTCCTACTGGTCCACTACGATATACTCGCCAACTGCGACTGGGTAGCACTAGTCTGGCGCTGTAGCCATCTATTTGCATGATCTGAGCAAATTTTGGCGCTAGGAGAGTTTTTAACTCGGTGGTTAAGGGTTCTAGTATTAATACCCCTAGCTCGGCGCTATGGGGTGCGGATGTGGCTTGAGATATGGCGCGTTGTCGTTCTTCTTGCTCGATGTCTTGGAGTTGTTGTAAACCTTGACGAGCTTGGGTGAGTATTTTGGTGTTGTTGGTATTTCTGAGCAGTTGACGATAAACTTTTTCGGCTGCTTGGCGTTTGTCTGATACTTGATGCAGTTTTCCTAAATAAAGTTGCACCCAAGGATTTTCTGGGGTTGTTTGTAATAGTTGTTTGAGTAGTTTGGCGGCTGTGTGATAATCTTTACGCTCAAAGGCGCTGGCAAGTTCTTCTATCATGGCACGCTGGGAAGATGATGGATAACCGATAACCACATCAATAGTAATTCCTAATTTGGTGGTCAGGAACGGTGGAATTTCTAGTTTATTTATAGCAACCGCCAAGAACGTTAGGACATAAACTGTTAGACACCGAAAGGCTTTTTCCCCACTCCCCATAAGAAGCAAGGGAGCAGGGAGCGGGGGGGAGTTAGAAATTACTGGACACGGACGGCACTTAACAACCTTTCCTCTTCTCCCTTGCACCCTGCCCCCTGCCCCTCTACCTCTTCCTACTCCCCAACTATATTTTCTGAAATTGCGGAAATTAGTGTTAATGCTACGACTGGTGCTGTGACTGCTCGCAAGATGCGACGACCAAGGGATACTGGTTGAAATCCTGATGCGATCGCATTTTCAATTTCTGCTTCAGTCCATCCCCCCTCTGGGCCTGTAGCAATGACAATTTCTCTACTGTCAGATTTGACTACGCTGTGGAAATGGGGATAATGGCCACGGGCTTCACAAATATAACGGTGAGTTGCTGTACTGGCTGTGATAGCAGTGTTAAAGGCTACGGGTGCTAATATTGTGGGGACGAAAGCTCGTTCTGATTGTTCGGCGGCTTCTGTGGCTATACGTCGCCAACGTTCCAGCTTTTGGGGACTGGGATTTAGTAAGGTGCGATCGCTCAATACTGGCGTAATACAAGTTACACCTAATTCCGTAGAATACCTGACTATATCATCAAAGCCGTTTTTAGGTAAGGCGACTATAAGGTTAATTCCTAAAGATAATTCCGTTTCTACGGTGAGGGGTTCTAATATCTCGGCTTGTTCTATTTGTAACTGAGACAACCACCATTTACCCTGGCCATCCATAGCAATGAAGCGATCGCCTGGACGTAACCGTAACACTCTGGTGAGATAATGTTGTTGCTCTTGTGTCAGGGTAATCAAATTTGCTTGAATTTGAGACGGTGCGATCGCAATTCGTTGTAGTTGCGCCATACTAATTTAACTACCTAAATTCGGGGCTGTAAATTCTTGGATAGGAATTACCCGTACATTTAAGGTTAACGGTTGTTTTAAACTTTCCTCCAGAAAATCCCTGACCAGATTTACCTGAGTTTCAGAAATTGAACCAACCGGAGCTGCTACTTCTAGTTCAACTATCAAGAAATCTTCCTGTCGCTCCACTTGAATGCTGCGGATATCTTGACTAGAAAATGTCAAAGTTCTGCGATAGAGCAAATACTCAATACTGCGACGTGTGCGCTCTTTTAACAGCAGATTTTCTAAAGAAAATCCCAAGGGTAAGCCCAAAATAATGATTGCAGCGATTGATAAAATTAAACCTTGACGCGCCCTTTCTACAGAACCATAATTCTGTGCTAGAAAGACCAGCGCGCCACTAAAAATAATTCCGATTAAATTTGTCAAAAATAATAAAGCAGCACCAGTTGTAACCGACTGTGAACCTATAGCAATGCCAATTCCAGTTACGCTCAAAGGCGGAACTAGAGCTACAGCGATCGCCACTCCCGGTAAAGCATCAGCAACACTACGGCGTGATTTTGCATAAGCACCAGATGCACCGGCGGCTAGAGCTACGGCTAAATCTAGTAAAGTGGGAGTCACTCTACCCCAAATTTCTGTACCAAAAGTTTTTATCCCAACCATTCGCGCAATCACTATTGCGGTGACAACAGTTAAAATAATTCCGGTGATGAGAGTAAAACTGGAACGTTTTAAAAGACGCTGATTTCCTACAGCCATACTATAGGCGATCGCAATTATCGGACCCATCAAAGGCGCAACTATCATCGCTCCAATAATAGTAGCCGCACTGTTTGCCAGCAGTCCCAAAGTGGAGATAATCCCAGATAAAAACAACAAGATGTAAAAGTTTTGAGAAGAAACCGCTACTCGCCACAGGCTGCGATTCAGTGCAGCTACAGGAATGGGTTTTTCCTGTAACCAATGCCACTCACCAGAGTTACTCTCCTTAAGATTGGTGAGCCATTTTTTTCCCCAACTACTAATTTGATTAATTAACCACATTTAGGGAATAGGAAATAGTTGATTAACCAAACATGATATCAATAGAATCTGATACTTTCCCCAAGTAATCAATAAAATAGAACCTACTCCCGATATTACAATAGAGAGTAGGGGAAAATGTCGGCAAAAAAGTGGGATTTAGGAAAGATTCTGGAAGTACGCTTCTAGGGCTGCATTCACCAACTCCGTCATGGGTCGGTTTTGCTCATTGGCTGCTTCTTTGAGCTTGAGATATACTTCATCCTTAATACTTACCCGATGGCGAGATTTACTGATAGCAGTGGTTTGGGGTTGATAAGTCGCCGCAAATTCCCGCAGAGCATCAAAACCCAGGCGATCGCAAAAATCACCAAAGCTTTCCTCTAATTTACGAAAATTCTTAAAGTAAACAAAAATTGGCTCTAAGAAACTTTCTATGTCGTTATGATGTAGCTTTTCTGTATAGGGTTGGGCTAATCTTGTCTGATCTGGGGAACCTCCCAGCCAAACTTGATAAGATTCAGGAGCGCTACCCACAAAAGCTAATTCTGCCATGTAAGGACGAGCGCAACCATTTGGGCAACCTGTCATCCTTACCACAAAATGCTCATTCTGTAAACTAAGTTTATCTAACAAGGTGCGAATCCGGGCTAAAATCCCTGGGATAGCTCTTTCTGATTCAGTAATAGCCAAGCCGCAGGTAGGTAAAGCGGGACAAGCCATTGCATAACGTACTAGCGGTTCAATGGTATTGGGGTCATCAACGATACCGCAACGCTGCAAAATCTCTTGAATGGCTGACTTGTTTTCTGGTTCGATGTCGTAAAAAATTACATTGTGGTGGGGTGTTAACCGGATGGGTAAGTTAAATTGCTCAACAACTTGCCGTAAAGCAGTTTTCAGTTGGAAAGAACCTTCATCTTTAACCCGACCATTATCTACAGAAATTCCTAGAAATAACTTACCATCACCTTGTTCCTGCCAACCCAGGAAATCTTGATATTTAAACTCTGGTAATGGTTGGAAGAGGGCGAGTGGTTTACCGAAATAATCTTCTACTTGAGTGCGGAATTTATCTACACCCCATTCATGAATTAAATATTTTAACCTAGCATGACGGCGGTCAGTGCGATCGCCATAATCCCGTTGAGTAGCGACAATGGCTTTGACTAAATCGTAAACATCATCTTTATCCACATAGCAAATCTCGTCAGCTATTCTGGCAAAGGTTTCTTCTTTATTATGTGTTCTGCCAAAACCACCCCCAGCAAACACATTAAATCCTGATAGTTCTCCCCGTTCATTAGTCATCACCACTAAAGTCAGGTCTTGGGAATATAAATCTACAGAATTATCACCGGGTACTGTGACGCTAACTTTGAATTTGCGGGGCATATAGTGAGTGCCATAAATCGGCTCTTCACTGTTATGGATAATTGTACCTGTACCGTTGCGCTGTCGTGCAGCCTTTACTTCTGGGCTTTCTTCGCCACTAATTATTTTTTCCCCATCTAACCAAATTTCGTAATATGCACCGGTTTGAGGTGTGAGCAAATCAGCGATATTATTGGCATATTCCCAGGCGTACTGGTAATCACGGCGATTTTTAAAGGGAGCGGGTGGAGCCATGACGTTACGGTTGAGATCACCACAAGCGCCCAAGGTGGAACCCATATTTTTGACTATAGTGGCGATCGCCGCCTTGAGATTCTTTTTCAAAATCCCATGCAACTGAAAACCTTGGCGTGTCGTGACTCGTAACGTGTGGTTTCCGTGTTCATCAGACAACTTATCTAAAGCCAGATACAGCTGCGGTGGTATAAAGCCACCAGGATTTCTTGTCCGCAGCATAAACTGATAATCTTTCTCCTGTCCCTTAAGACGATTATCGCGGTTATCCTGCTGATAGGAACCATGAAACTTCAGTAGTTGTACTGCTTCTTCCGTAAAATGAGTTGTATCCTCCAGAATTTGGGTCGCTACAGGTTCCCGTAAAAAATTACTTTTTTCCTTGATACCTTCTACTTTAGAAGGCTTGTCACGATTGGCGATTGGGGCAGGAGCAGATTTAACCATCAGAATTGTTATATTATTCTCAATAAGGAGTCGGTGAACGCCAGAAGTAGTGTCCGGCTAATGATTTCCGGTTATCCGGTCGGAAATAAGATGAATAATTTAATTTTAACACGCCAAAAAGCCGGCTTTATCAGTGATCTAACACTTCATAAAACCGACTTTTATATATTATGCCTTATGGCGAGTTCTAATTCGGGCTTGCTGGAAAAGTCTTCTGGTAGGGAACGGGGAACGGGGAACAGGGAACAGATGTTAAATACCAGATTTTTTAGCCTTATAGCCCTCCTTGCAAATTTTTTACAAGGTAAAAACCTGAAAACATCAATAAATCTAGGTTTTTCCTTTATTCAGCAAACCCTAATTTAGAACCAGAGGAGAAGTTTGCATCAACATAAGCGGAACTTCACTCTCTCCTCTGTTCTAATTTTTGTCTAACGGAAGCGATAGCCGACACCACCATTAATGCTGACAGCAGAAGCGGGGCTATTTTCGTAGGCGCGGATTCCCACTTTTGCATTGGTATAGAGTAGGAAATTATTAGCAACTTCGGATTCTACCCCAGCACCCAGTACCACACCATTTTTGTTACCAAGAGGAGTGGGTGAGCCATTTTGCTCTACAAAAGAATAACCACCAGTCACATAAGCATTAGTGCGATTGGCAATGGGTATGTCATAGGAAACTTCTGGAATAATAGAGGTGGTCTCATCACTCCACAAAACATTACCCCGTGCAGACACTGGTGTATTGCCTAATTTTAGACGACCAGTAAGATTACCACCAAAAGTAGCAGCATCACCGTTTTGTCCACCATTAGTCACACCAGCCGCCACACCAGCGCCAAAATAACTAGCATCTGTACCTCTTTGTACTTGAGCAGAAGCTTGACCTGCATTCATCATCAGAGGCAGAATTACTAAAGAAGAAAATGCAGAGATTCTGAGTAAAGACTTGAGGATATTTTTCATAACTTTGAACCAACTTTTTAAGTTTTGCTTTATAGATTCAATGTCGAAAAGAGTATAAAAAGGTTCCAGATAATTTTCTAATTTTTTTTTGCAACCTTGTGATCATTAATGCCCATATTTTCAGGTGTATTAAAGTCACTTATATCTGCAAAAAAGTTCCCATACTACATATATAGGACTACTATTTGATTATTGAATAAACACGTAGGGTGTGTATAGCGCAGCGTAACGCACCATCATTAAGGCTTTGGTGCGTTACGGATTCATCCTAACGCACCCTACGATACTGCAAAAAAGTTCCAATACCACATATATTGCAATAATCAGAGGATTTATTCTGTGCAGATAACAAGCTGATCATTAAAGTGGTCAGTTAAAAAAGTGGCACAAACCTAAATGTCAAGTTTCCCGAATATATCACAGATAAAATGGGGCATTAATACCCGTTATTATGCCCTTTCACCTATGATCAAATAAAAGGCTGTAGCAGCTATGGCAACAAGCTTGAGAGGGAATCTATAAAGTTAAGTTTGAGTAATTCTCATGGAGAGTGAATAATGCTAACCGCTACAAAAACGTTATCTGGTTTGATGGGTTTATGTGTCGGTGATGCGTTGGGTGTACCAGTTGAGTTTACTAGCCGAGCGGAAAGAGTCAAATCTCCGGTAACGACAATGCTAGGTTATGGTACATGGAATCAACCGCCGGGAACTTGGTCAGATGACAGTTCGTTAACATTTTGCTTGGCAGAAAGCTTGTGTAGAGGATATTCTTTGGATGCGATCGCCAATTCTTTCTGGCGCTGGTATAAGCAAGCCTATTGGACTCCCCGTGGCCAGTTATTTGATATTGGTCATACTACTCATGAAGCAATTATGCGCGTCAAACAGGGGATTGTACCTCATCAGGCAGGGGGTAAGGTAGAAAATAGTAATGGTAATGGTTCTTTGATGAGAATTTTACCGATGGCTTATTGTCATCAAAACATAACTTTTCCGGAGTTAATCGGACGAGTACATGATGTTTCTGCTATTACTCATGGTCATCCGCGATCGCAAATGGCCTGCGGCATTTATATTAGTATTGCCGTAGCCTTACTAGAGGGCGCTAACCTAGAAACAGCTTATTTACAAGGATTAGAAAAAATTCAATCAATTTATTCTCAGCAGGAATATATTTTAGAAAAGCGGCACTTTCGCAGAATATTCAGTGGTGAAATAGCCAACATCCCAGTGGAAGAGATTAATTCTGGTGGTTATGTGATTGATACCCTAGAATCATCGCTGTGGTGTTTGTTAAATAGCTGTTCTTACTCAGAGACAGTCCTGAAAGCCATCAACTTGGGTGGAGATACAGATACCACTGCGGCTGTGACCGGGGGACTAGCAGGAATTTACTACGGAGTAGAAAATATTCCCCAAGAATGGATCAACAAAATCGCCCGTAAACGAGACATTATTAACTTAGCTAAACGTTTTGCCGCAGCCATTAACGCTAAAATTTAGCCCACCCCCTCCCCTAGTCAAATTAAAAGTTGTGAAACTTGTGTTGACACCGTAGGTAGTTAGGAGGGGACATAAGGGCTAATGCTTAACTTGTTCAGAAATCCATTGCAAGTAGGCTTGCGAACCTGCCACAATCGGTAAGGCGATAATTTCTGACACTTCGTAGGAATGGAGTTCCCTGATTTTTGCTTCCAAAGCCGAGAATATTGCCAAATCAGTCTTAATTAGCAACTGCCATTCATACTCTTTGTAAATTTCTCCTTGCCAAGCATAAATGGAATGGATGGGTAACAAACTCACACAAGCAGCTAATTGAGCTTCCACAAGGGCATTGGCAATGGTTTCAGCCTCCTGCTTGTTGGCAGTTGTCACCAGCACTACACCATAATCAGCAGGTATCTCCATAACTTTTAAACCATAGACAGAGAATAAACCTGACCATCAATCAACAATCGCGTAATGCCCTTAGCTTGCAGATGAGTACTAGCTTTTTGTAGCACTTTACTGTCAGGAACCTTAATCACGCGATCGCGCTTAGTTGAAAACCGCTTTGCAACTCGATGGTTATCAAAAATTGGCAAAGTTTTTTGCAGAGTTTCCAAATTAGGAATTTGTCCCAAGTCACCAAAATCCTTCAGTGGTCGAGTAATTAACTCTGAGGATCTATCGATTACCAAATAGCAACTTTTCGGTAACTGTGCAGATGAGAAAGGTAAGACTTGAACTGGTGCTTCACTCACCGTGCGTCTTGTAACTAAAGGTGTGGCATCATCTAAGTCTTCTTCCTCGTCCTCGTAATCATCCTCGTAATCGTCCTCGTCCAAATCATCCTCCAAATCTGACAAGTCTTCTGACTCATCTAGCAAGTCTTCTCCCAGGATGTGGGCGATAACATTTGCTTCCGGATGCTCCTCTTTTAAAATTGGCCCAGAAATACCAGCAACTTCTGGCGGATTAGGTTCGACTATTTCTACGCGTTTAACTGCACGTAACTTGGGTTTTTCCTCTGCGGAGGAACGTCGCCGGACTCTTCTGATCGAGTCCCTCGATTCCTCCTCTGACTCTGCCTCCTCTGGCTGAGATGCTGTCACCACTGGCGGCGGAGGTGCAATGTCTGGTAGCTTTAAGCGAGGAGTGACTTTTTCCGGCTGTGGCGGCGCTTTCTCTGGCTCTAGTTGAGTTAACAAAGGAACTTGGTCATAACTAACCTGCGCCCTGCCTTCAGGAGTCCTAGCGGCACGTTTGAGAGAAACGAGATACTCGTATTCATCTTCTGGTAAAGTGCTTTTGAGCAGGCGACTAATTGTTGAGTTACTCACGCCATAGCGTTCTGCCAAAGTTGAGGTTGTTTCGGCAGTTTCTCGATATAACTTCAGAATTTCTTGTTTGTCAGGATCTGTTAATTTTCTCACGGTAGACACCAAATTTTCTAAGCTCGTTTGCGCCCGCGCTCCCGCCGAGTTCGGCTCAATGATGCCTCATGTTCTAAGACAGCGCCCATACCAAATAAAACTCCACTAAATACCCAAAACACTTCTAGTATCTCCCCACTTTGATAGTTTGGCCCTTGAGCATATTTAAACCACATATCTGCAATGTAGAGCGAAAATGCGGCCGCTGCAATCATTCTCCAAGACTGGGCAACTCTTCCCCCCCAAAAAGCTAGTAACAAGGTGGTAGCAATAATTAGCAAAACTACATCGCTAACTACGTAAAACCAATTCAAGCCAGCAGCTAGCGGATCAGGATTCACCTCTTGCTGCTTAGAAATCCACCATGCTAACAGGCTACCGAGTACAGCAATTGCCGATACCACCAGCAATTGCCATTTTTCTAAATTTAGTCGTCTGGAAGCTACAGCTAAAATCATGCCTACGCCAAGGGAAATATAAGTCAGGACAAAAAAGATATCGGCATAAGACACATCTGGTTCTTCATCTAAAATGATTTCTGTGTAACCGAAAACTATCCCTCCCAGCAGATAAGAAAACATCCCAATCGCAATTGCGAGCCAAATATTGCGGCTACTGATAATTTGTGGGCTACGCCAATTCCTCAAGCATAAAACACCAGCACCCAAGTAAGCTAAACCTTCAAAAATATTTGTACCAAACACATACCAGTCGGCACGGCTTTCTACACCATCTGCTCCAGGAACTTTGGCACTAAATAATAGAAAGTATAACAGTGCCAGCACAGCCCAGCCAATGCCAGCTAAAATTAGGTTGCGATTACTGAAAATCGATTGATCACGGTAGGTTTTGTCGTAGGAACTACTCATAAAAACTGACTATGTAAATGCACTCAACAGTATTTTTGTGTTTGGGACTGTGTAGGAAGCAGTTTATCTATCCAGTGATACATTTGTTAATCATGAGCATCACGGTCAGTAGGGGTACTTTTCCCACACTTGTCATGCTATTGCCACAGTTTACTCAGTGATGATTCATTTAGCCAAGTTATAAACAGCGATCGCTCTGCTTCTGGCATATCTTGTAATGTATCAGTAACTTCATGGGCAAAGTTGGTATTACCAAAATATGTTTTTCCCAGTTTATGTAATTCTTCCAAGAAAATAATTAGTTGATTTTCTGGCCAAGGAGGAATTTTCCCTGAATTTAGGGGATTGTTTGTGAGCAAATTCTGGACTGCTTCGAGGGAAGATGTCTCCGGAAATTGTCTCTGTTGTAGAAATTCAGCAATTTCTTTCTCAAATAGTGCTGCTTGGCGATTACCTAATAACTCCTCAATGTCGAAATAGACTGCTTGCAGTAGCAAAAGACTTCCTTGAATATAAATTTCTTTCTTACCATGGCCACCTGTGTCATGATCTATTTGGTCTAAGCGAACTTTCCCCCAGACGCTAAAGCGATCTGGTTCTTCTAGTAAGACACAAGCTTTACCCCGATTATCAGTTAATTCTCTCCACAACGCTCTAGCATCTTCTTCTTCGCTAGCTTTGAAGACGCTAATCAAGCGAAAGGTTTGCCCCTGATAATTGAGGATCGGCACTTGCTGATCCCGTTTTGGGTGCTGAATACTCGATATTTCAACATCCTGCCGTTTGAGAATAAACATGGCACTAGCAAATAACTCCTCACAGGGGCTTTGTGGATAATGCGATCTTATAGTCGTGATTCAGTCACATCGCTAAGAGTGCGATTACTTAGTGTGTCATAGAGTTGAGCGTTGCGATCGCCACAAGCTCACATCTAGTAAAACCCCAGAGGCATTTATAGCAACCGCTAGGTTGATTAGGACAGAACCAGATAATGAAACTTTTACAGTTAGAGAGTTTCCAGACTGTTCCCTGCTACATATCAACACACAAATCACCTACTGAGAACACAATATAGCTAATCAATAGCCCATTTACTGCCTTTTTACTGTAAATCAATTAACTAGCGACTTGAATCATACCCTTGCTAGTGAGCAATCTGCAATTTTTATTTGCTTCTTAGGACAAGATCAGGGTATAATTGATTAGATATCCGGTTAAATAACCATGATATTATTTTGGGCGCGTAGCTCAGTGGATAGAGCCACGGATTTCTAATCCGTTGGTCGCAGGTTCGAACCCTGCCGCGCTCGTTGAATCTTGATTAAATTCCCCAGATAAAGCACTCAACTCTATCTGATCACGGTTATCTTTTGTTATACGGTGAATTTTTCTGCTATCAGCTACGTATATAGTCAGATAGTTTTGTTTACCTGCCCAAAGTGGTATTGGTAGTCTCATAGTTAATCTACCTTGAAATTATTTAACACTGGTTTATCCTTCAGATGCCTTATTTAGCCTATTCATCTCTTTTGACTACTTAAAGTATTACATTTTACCAGAATAATAGTCAAAACAGAAACCAGTAAGTGCATCCTTCCATCTACATCAAAGAATGAAAATTTAGATGCAATTCTAGTTAAAAAAATAAGCCCGTGACGAGGATTGAACTCGTGACCTCACCCTTACCAAGGGTGTGCTCTACCACTGAGCCACACGGGCGGAAACAAGATTTATTTTTGGAGTTATGAGCTATAAAGCAGTGAATTTACCGATCACCAAGAATTATAGCTCATGACTTGAGAAGTGGTGGGCCGGGCTGGATTTGAACCAGCGTAGGCGCTAGCCAACGGATTTACAGTCCGTCTCCATTAACCACTCGGACACCGACCCATTTGTTTCACGATTACTAACGTTAGCACCAACTTTTAGAAATTGCAAGCTTTTTCCTAAAAATCTTTTGATTTAATCTAGATCAGTAATTCTCCCGTTTCTTGGAGGGAGTGCAAGCGGCGGTAAATTCCCTCATGAAGCAAGAGTTGATCATGGCTACCCACTTCCGCAATTCGGCCTTGATCGAGAACTACAATTTGGTCAGCTTCCCGGACAGTACTTAAACGGTGAGCAATGATAATTGTGGTACAAGTCCCCTGAATTGAGCGCATAGCTAATTGAATAGCCCGCTCAGACTCGTAATCTAAACTAGAAGTAGCTTCATCAAAAATCAGCACATCTGGTTGTACTAGCAACGCCCTAGCAATTCCTAAGCGCTGTCTTTGTCCTCCAGATAACCTCACACCACGTTCCCCTACAACGGTGTAATAACCTTGGGGGAGGTGTGACATCACTTCATCTACTCTGGCGATTCTACAGGCCTCCTTGACCTGTTCTAGAGTTGCATTTGGTCTGCCATAGGTAAGGTTATCCAATATCGTACCGTTAAAGATATCCACTTCTTGGTGAACGATCGCCAGCCTGCGCCTATATTTACCTACATCCAAAGTGCGAATATTTTGACCATCAATCAAAATTTCACCTTCTTGGGGTTCAAAATACCGCAGCAGCAGTTTGACTAAAGTAGACTTACCAGAACCGGAACGCCCAACTAACGCCACGGTTTGATATGGTGAAATCACCAAGTTAATATCGTGCAAAACTTGACGGCTATGATCATATCCAAAACTGATATTTAATAACTCAATTTTCCCCGTAAATTTATAAGGTAATTCTCCTGGCTTTGGTTCCTCTAAAATATCAACGCTATCTGCTGCAATTGGTGCTTGCAAAAATTCGTGAAACCTTAACATTGAAGAATAGCGACGGGCGAAAACTTCTGCTAATGTGCTAATCGGTTCCAATTCGGCATAAGCCATGCTAGAAAGAGTTAAAGTCATGACAAAGTGACCGAGAGTAATTCTTCCATCCACCGTAGCGGCTAAAGTTAAACCCAAAATTGTAAACACACAAAACTGAATTACAGCCTTTTGCCAAGTCACCAATCTGACATAACCTTTATGGATGCGATAATCAACAACAGTAAACTCCCTGTCTAAGCGTTGCTTTTGTCCCTTGAGTTCCTGAAATTCTGTAGCAAAGGCTTTGACTGTTTTGATATTGGTAATCAATTCTGAAGTGCGGCTTTCAGTGCTTTCCATATATTTATCCAAGCGACTTTCGTGCCAAATTATCCGCCGTAAAGTCTTTAAACTAAAGGCGAGGATAAATACAAAAGAAATCAGATATAAAACCGCAATTCGCCATTCAATCAATAAGATAAATCCAAAAATTCCCAGTACACGAAATAGTTTAGGAATCAACTGTCCAGCAATTTCAGGATATGTCCAAGTATGATTAGCCAACCCTCTAGCTATTCGCCCAGAAATGCGTCCGGGGTTATTTTCATCATAAAATTCTAGAGGGAGGGTGAGAATTTTAGCTATGGCTGCTTGGGCTTGATTTCGACGCGCCCTTAAGGGTATATCCCAGTGGAACCACACGGTTAGCCAAGGCTGTGTAGGGGCTTTGACGACAGTAACTAGGAATATTAAACCCAACAATACACCCAATGATATAGTTTGATTAACTGGGTAATTGATCAGGTTTGCTATGGTGGCGATCGCACTTTGTAATGGTTTATCCAGAGGTTGATTAGACAAAACATTTAAAATTTGCCCAATCCCGTAAGGAACAACTAAATCAACAATTTCATAAATGCTAGAGACAGCAATACTAAAAAAACTCAGCTTCCAGTCAGAATGAAAGTAATTAACAATATCTCTAAATTTGGCCATGATGCACACTGTCCAAGAGCGCAAACTTAACTTGGAATCTACATACTACATAAATACTACAAAATAGTCAAGGACTGGCAAATAAATCAATCTTCAGAAGTAGGTGAAAATTCCAAGCGATAGCGATAGAGGGCGACTGGATGAGAACCTGCACTAAAGTAATCTGGATCTTGGGGTGATAAATAAACAGCAGTTACTTGATCTGCAATAATTGTTGGATGAGATGTAAAAAGGTGATGATATGCGGTAGTAGATTCAACTACATTGAAATAAGGACGTGTACCGCCTTTAAATAATTGTTGAAATACTTCGGCGGTGATGAATTGGCTATTAGAATTAGTTTCAGTAGCACGTGCAGTAATGATAGAAACTAATTGGCGATCGCCAGGTAAAAGGGTAATTTGTCGATTAGGTGATTCTGGATCTACTTTGACTGATAATACACCTGCTTCACCTAAATAAGCTCTAGCTAAATTTAAACTATTAAATACTCTATCTGCGACTAAATTGGACTTAGCAATTTTAGGGATGAGTTTTAACCCAGTAATCAGGGGTTTTTCTGGAATAAAACGCACTAAAAAACTCACAGGTTGATTTAATTGTTGGCGATTGGATTCAAATCCAGGGGTGACAATATCCGGTGCTAAAGGTGCAACTAAATCTACCAATGTGCTTGTCACTTCCCATGAACCACTAAACCAGTCAGGATAAACTAAATCGCCTTCAGCAGGTTGTACGGAAGTGAGTTGTTCCCACTGGGGAAAATTTGCTAGGCGTTCGGATAATTCTCCGGCTTGTGCTTCTCCATTTACTAGGAACAATATAAGTATTAAGAAAAAACTCCAAAGTCCTGTGATATAAAACATAAAATTACTGTTTAAGTTTGTCCAAAACACAACTTGGGACAGATATGCCTATTGCACAACAGGGAAATTCATAAACTGACGTAAGCGATCGCTCACTAGGTTAGCCCGGATTTCAGCGCAAGTAGTCTTATTTACATTTAATTCTTCACTCAAAAACTGAGCAACGGGTAGTCTCTTACCATTAATTGTCACTAAGTTAACTCGATAACAGTATGTTCTCTTGGCATGATCTTCTTCCATAGTTTCTGTTTCTACAGTTGCAATATCTTTAAATGTGTATTCTCCCAAACATTTACCTAATCGATGGGTGGTGATTTTACCGTTTGATTCAAATTTCCAAACGTCTAACCCCCAATCGGTGAGAACTAAATTTTCAGGTAGATTCAGTAACTGACTAAGACTAACTAACAGATCGTCAATTTGGGTTAATTGGTCATAAGTTTGGTAGTAAAGAAGCACAAATTTACCCGAAGGAGTTTTTAATTTTATCTTTACTAAATCAGCAAAAGAACTTTCAATTGCGACACTAGCACTACTGGGAAGTGTCAGCATCAGTTCTTGCACTTCTGATATCAGGTAAGTAGCCACGCGCTGACCAAGAGCAGTCTTTGTGCAGATAGAAATCTGATTTGTTGCTTGCTCAATGCTGCAAGTCGTCAGAGTCACCGTCAGCCAAGCGGACAAAAACAATATTGAACCCAATCCGCCAATCCAAGCAACTCCAATCGACACTAGCAGGGTATTTCCTGGTATGACTTTAGTGGTAGACTGAGGCTTTGATGTTGTTTGGTTGTAGGATTCACTATGAATGGGAATACCTAAAAATGCTTGCTTTTTTTCACAGTGAAGTAAAGTTAAACCTAGAGGCTGACAAGCAATCGTCTGAGGTAAAATTGGTATCCCTAACCAAATTGGTACTAAACCGGGAAGCAGCATCAGCAAGGGAGGTATCCAACTTCCTTTGCGGCGCAAGTCTTGCTGAGTAACAATTTTGTTAGGCAAAGATGCAATAATTTTCCATTCGTCCATATAACTCTACTTTTGGCGGAGTGAGTAACTAACTTTACTTAAATTACCCAAAATCTTTGCCTAATTACCAAGATTAAATTTCTTTATTCAGAGATTATATTTTCTTAATCAGGTTCCGTGGACACTACCTTTTAACACAAAATATCAAGATTATAAACCTTTGCCGTTGCTAACCCGCTTTTACATTCAGGCAAATTGCCATATAAAATAGGGAAAATTAGCCATTAAATCACATGGTTTCTATGGGTATGGGTTGCCAAATTTCTCCATACTCTTGCTTTAAATTTTGCCAAGCTTCGACTTGTCCGGGTTCATATTCTCCGGGTTTACCCCATTGCAAAAATAAACTTAATGCCACTTCTTGTTGTTCATCTAAAAAGCGAATAGCATAAGTAGTGAAATTACCTCTTTTGGCTTGACCTAGTTCAAATTTCACTTCAGTAATTTTATCCATATTAAAGTGAAATTCAAAGCCTTCTGTGTGCAGATTGGCATATTTACCTTTTAGCAATTCGGCATAAAATAGTTTTTCTATTTTGCCCCGGGCTTCTAATACAGCAGCGCTGCTAGTAACAATGATGCGTAAGGTTCCTAAGTTTTCACAAGCTTCTAAAAAGTCTTTCAAATTCTTAGTCATAATTATTTATTCCTGGTTTATTTATAGTTGGGGTCTGGGTATTGGGTATTGGAAACTAAAAATCTTCTCCCCCTGCACCCTGCACCCTGCTCCCCTACCTCTTCTTAACTATCTTTCATATCTTTCATAAGCGGCGACAATGCGCTGAACTAAAGGATGGCGAACCACATCTTTTTGGGTAAATTCACAAAAGCCGATACCTTCAACGTTTTTGAGAACTTGTAAGGCTACGGCTAGTCCGGATTTTTGGTTTATGGGTAAATCGGTTTGTGTGGTGTCACCTGTAATTACCATCCGGGAACGGAAACCCAAACGGGTTAAAACCATTTTCATTTGGGCGGGTGTGGTATTTTGGGCTTCATCAACGATGACAAATGCATGATTGAGGGTACGTCCTCGCATATAGGCTAGGGGCGCAACTTCTATGACACCACGTTCCATTAAACTGGGGACTTTTTCTTGATCAATAAATTCATAGATGGCATCATAAAGGGGGCGGAGATAGGGATTAATTTTCTGTTGTAAATCTCCGGGAAGAAAGCCGAGTTTTTCCCCTGCTTCTACAGCTGGACGGGTTAATATGAGCTTTTCTACTTGATTATTCAGCAGTGCTTGCACAGCAAAAACTACGGCGAGATAGGTTTTACCTGTTCCGGCTGGGCCTATGCAGAATGTGAGATCACGCCTGCGGATATCGTTAATGTATTGTTTTTGGCGAAAGGTTTTGGCACGGATTTCTTCCCCGCGACGAGTTTTGGCGAGGACATCTCGCTGTAGTTCCTGAAGTTCCTGTTGGCGATCGCTATCTAGGGCTTGGCGAGCTGTTAAAATGTCAGCACTGGAGATAGTATTGCCCTTAATCCAGATAGCTTCCAGCGATCGCACTAATTGACTAGCTAGATTAATTTGGGCTTCTGTACCACTAATATGTATTTCCTGTCCACGCAAAACTAAATTAGCCCCTGTTTGTTGGGACAGGAGTTTAAGATTTTCTTCTCTATCACCGGCGAGAGCGATCGCACTGGGAATATGAGGCAGCTGAATAATTAAGGCATCTGCCATAAGTATTTATGAATAAATTTCTGTAGTACAGTTTTTGACAACAAAGCTAATTTCTGATCACAACTGTTTAATAATTGGCTGAAATATCTGAGCGGGAATAACCACAGCAATTCGGTGTAGCTTAGTGTCCACCGCTCAGACTTTCTCTTGGTTAACTATCGAAGTCGGGGTTTAACAACAGGTCTGGGTATATCTACAGTTTTGTCACGAGTTTTGGGTTCTGGCGATGGCATTACCCTTACTGGTGTAGGCGATCGCTCTTCCTGGTCGTCATCAGAAGAAATTCCCTCTCGTCCCAAAGTATTACTACCGTACATATCCAGATATACTGATTGTCCAGCGACTTCAGCAGCAGCTGCAATTACCGTTCTGATAGCCTGAATATTGCGTCCCCCTCGACCAAACACTTTCCCCTTATCTTTGCTTTCAAAGGCGATGCGAATCCAAACTCGTTTAAGTGTGTGAGAAAATTCACAATCAATACTTAAAGTCTCTGGAGATTCTAAAAATGGCTGCATCAAAAACTGCACTAGCCCAATGTAGTTAGGACTAGCTTTTGGGGATACGATACTGGTATTAAGATGCGTTTGTGGCACGGACCTGTTCAAAAACATTGGCTTTTACTAAAATGCTGCGGACGGTATCAGTAGGTTGAGCGCCTTGTTGTAGTCGCTTGACAATACCGGGAACATCTAGTCGTACTTCATCAGTTCTGGGGTTGTAAAATCCCAACTCTTCTAGGGGACGGCCATCGCGGCGAGCCAGATTGTTAATAGCAATAATGCGGTAACTGGCTTCCCGCTTTTTGCCGAATCGCTTCAAACGCAATTTAATCATGGTTGATGAATAACTCTCCTACTGGTTTTTTGGTACTGAAATGCTCATTCTAGCACTTGCCTAGCATTTGCTGCTATCAATCATTAAAGAGTTCCGAAACCCTTCTTTTTCTTCTCTTTGCTCTTTTTCTTTTTGGGATTAACGGGGGTATTGTAGCCGCGCCATCCTGGGGCTGAGGGACGATTATCACCGCCAAAAGGATTACCCATACCGCCGCCAAACATTCCTGGCATTCCCGCCGGCATTTGACCTTGACCCATTTGCTGCATGAGAGTTCGCATTTTTTGGAAGTCGGCCACCAATTTACTCACATCTGTCTCTCTGTAACCAGAACCTTTAGCAATGCGCCGCCGCCGACTGGGGGAACTGGCTAATAAATCTGGGTCTTGGCGTTCTTGGCGGGTCATGGAGTTAATCATGGACTCGCAGCGCTTAAGTTGAGTTTCTCCCTGCTTCAATTGGTCATCAGAAATCTTGTTCATGCCGGGAATCATCTTGATGATGCCGCCCAGGGAACCCATATTTTTCAGCATCCGCAGCTGTTTGACAAAATCATTAAAGTCAAACTTAGCGGAGAGGATTTTATCCTGCATTTTTTCGGCATCAGCCAGATCAAATTCTTCCTGGGCTTTTTCCACCAAGGAAAGCACATCACCCATGCCCAGAATCCGGGAGGCCATGCGATCGGGATAAAAAGGTTGTAGAGCTTCGACTTTCTCGCCCACACCCACAAACTTAATGGGCGCGCCTGAAATTTGTCGGACTGACAGCGCCGCACCACCACGGCTATCACCGTCTAATTTGGTCAAAATCGCCCCGGTAATGCCGATTTTATCGTGAAAGGTGCGAGTAAGATTTGCCGCCTCTTGACCAGTCATAGAGTCAACGACTAGCAAGGTTTCATGAGGCTGGACAGTAGCTTTAATCCGGGCTAATTCCCCCATCATCTCTTCGTCAATTTGCAGACGACCAGCCGTATCAATAATTACTGTATTTACACCTTCTGCTCTGGCACGTTCTACACCTTGGCGGGCAATTTCTACAGGGTCGGCATCGCTGCCCAAATCAAACACTGGGACGTTAATTTGCTTTCCTAATGTTACCAGTTGGTCAATAGCGGCGGGACGATATACGTCTGTTGCTACTAACAAACAGCTCCGATCTAATTTGCGTAAATGTAAGGCTAATTTAGCTGTGGCTGTGGTTTTACCAGTACCTTGTAACCCAGCCATTAAAACAATTGTCGGCTGTTCTTCAGCTTCCGCCAGGGGAACGTTTTCTTCCCCCATTACCTGTACTAATTCATCGTGAACAATTTTGATAAATTGCTGGTCAGGGCGGACACCAGCCAAGACATCGGCTCCTTGGGCTTTGATTTCGACTTCGCTAATAAAATCTTTAACTACCTGGAGATTAACATCTGCTTCCAATAAAGCCCGCCGCACTTCCCGCAAAGCGTCTTGAATATTGGATTGAGAGATTTTGTCCTGTCCCCGTAGTTTCTTCCAGGCACTTTCTAAACGATCAGATAAAGCATCAAACATAATGTAATTACAGGTAATTCGCCAATGAGTCAGCCGGAAGCGCCCAGGCTCAAAGTTTCTGGGGCGATTCAGAATTTTCGGTAAAATTTTAACGTGCTATTTACAGCTTAATAGTTTTCAACGCGAGTTGAGCAACCAGATACCGACGATATCTCAATTTATGGTGAGGTTAATTGGTAGAGGTTTTACTTTTAGCGATCGCCAAGCCCGTGATCAACTAGATTATGTACCAATTATAACTCGTAGATAAGGGTTAAAAGAACTCAGTCATAGTCACACATAGTAAATTACCACAGGCATTTCCCTCATTGATCAATTACAGTGAGGGTAAAAAGAGATTATTAAATAGCTATGATTAGTAACACTCTGATTCAACCTACAGAAATCGTGCATTTATCAGGTATTAGTTGGCAAACTTATGAAAATTTACTCACCGAACTTAGTAGTAGTCGCCGTCTACGACTTACATATAATCGTGGGAATTTAGAAATTATGGTTCCCTCCCCTGAACACGAAATTTACAAAAAAGTCTTGGGTCGATTTGTGGAAACTCTTGCTGAAGAATTAGAAGTGCGGATTGAACCCCTTGGTTCTACTACTTTTAAACATCCAGAATTAAGTGGTGCTGAACCAGATGAATGCTTTTATTTAAAAAATGTCAATTTTATTAAAGGTAAAAAGAGAATTGATTTACAGCAAGATCCGCCACCGGATTTAGTAGTAGAGATTGATATTACCAGCAGTTCTAAAAATCGCTTAGAAGTTTATGCTTATATGGGTGTTCCGGAAATCTGGCGATATGATGGCAATGATTTTATCATCAATATTTTGCAAGATAAAGAATATATAAATGTTGCGCAAAGTTTAGCATTTCCTAATCTCCCATTAACAGAGATTTCTAAATTTTTATACCAGGTGGGAGAAAAAGATTATTTGGAATTAATTAAAGATTTTCGTGACTGGGTTAAAAGCCACATTCAATAAAATACTTTAGGAACATCAATCTATTAAATTTTCATCAGCATTTCCATAATGCTTACCCGAAAACCACAGGATTTAAATAACTGTCTGGCGCTGTCATTAGCTGCTACTGTATCTAGTCGAATTTGCTTAATTTCCATTTGTTTGTAGAGTTCAACAGTCAACTTGATTATCTGTGGTGCAATTCCTTTTCTGCGATACTCAGGTTCCACCCAGATATCATGAATAAAAGCAAATTCCTGTAAACTATAAATTGATATTTCTGGTTCTACTGTTGCTGCTAGAAATGCTACAAGTTTTCCTTCATCTTCAGCCACCAAAAATACGCTACGCTCTTTATGCAGCAGTCGGGTTAACCATTTTTCATAATACTGTTCTGGATGCAGTCGTAAACCATATTTAGCAGCATCCCAAGACTCATGTAAAGCACAAGTTTTGGCTAACATTGGTAAAACTGCGGGGACATCATCTATTGTGGCAGTGCGGATCAGCATCGGCTTTACTCTCTATGCTGGAAAATTGAATTTTTGCGAATTTCTGCCAGAGTTGCATCTGCCAAAAGGAGTTTTCTAATTATCAAGATAAATCTTCTCTGGCGATCGCGTCAAAACTTCACCAGGGTAGTGAGGAATTAGGTTCTGTAATAATTATAACTCGTCAATCAAGATTAAAATAACTCAGTATAAATATTTTAGATGCCTTTGCCTTGTATACTATTTTCTTTAGTGGTTTTCACAACAAGTAACAATAGTGTAATTTTGTGGCATCAAATCAAAAAAGAGGATAAATATGGCAGTTACCCTCAGAGCATCTCAAGAAGGCTTAAGAATTGTTGATTTAGCGAGAAAAAAGAAAAATTGGACAGCCAAATCACTGGTATGGTGTGAAATAGCTGACACATCAGAAGGAACATTAGGACGTTTTAGATGCGGAAAAGCAGTCAAGCAAGAGATTTTTATTAAAATTTGTGAAGCTGTAGGTATAAAAAATTGGGAAGATATTGTTGATAGCAACTGTTTAGCCATAGAAATTGATGATGATGAAGATGAAACAGAAACAACATCACATCTAGTCACTTGGAAACTAGAAAAAAAATATCAACAATTTATTGGACGTAGTGATGATTTACAGGAAATTCTCCAAAGACTAACATCAGAATATCAGCCCAAAATATTTAGTATTACTGGTATTGGAGGATTAGGTAAAACTGCTTTTTGTCATCAGTTAGTTACACAAGCTTATCAAGCTAACATATTCAATAAAATTGCTTGGGTGAGAGGAAAAATATATCAATACCAATCTGATGGTTTAGGAGCAGTTGAATTTAATCGTACTTTTCGTTTATCATTTGAAGATGCATTAAAAGAGATTGGTAAAGAAATTAAGTTACCCAATCATATATTACTACAACCAGATTTACTAAAGCAAGAAATTACTAAAATTTTCAACTCTTATCCTTGGTTAATAGTTATTGATGGGTTAGAAGATGCAGAAAGTCCCAAAATATTAGCACAAGAATTACAAACTATTTTAGGAAAAAGTTGTCTAATTATCACCAGTCGGCGAAAAATTGATGCTGATGTACAAGAATTAGCACTATCTAAATTAAATAAACAAGTATCACGGGATTTTATTGAAGTCGTTTCTCAAGAAAAGTATTTACCTAGTAAAAATCCTATATTAAAAGCAACATCAGGTGAAATTGATGCTCTTGTCAAGATTACGGATGGTATGCCTTTAGCCATGAAATTAGTAGTCAGTCAAGCTGGAAAATTAGATATAGATAGAATTATTCAACGTCTGCAAAATTTGTCGGAAGAACAACAATTATATGATTATTTATTCGAGGATACAGCGTTTCCGGCTGTTATGAGGTACAGTAGCAGCAATTAGCAAACCAGTT